>DAIO01000028.1:0-3568 GCA_002498745.1 Methanosaeta sp. UBA533
GAAGGCAAGGTCCTTTATGATGATATGGACATCTATGGAAAAGATACAGACGTGGTAGAGCTGCGCAAGAGAATAGGTATGGTATTCCAAAAGCCTAATCCATTTCCCATGTCCATTTATGACAACATCGCCTACGGCCCACGGATTCATGGACAAAAAAATGTTAGCAAGATAGTGGAGCGCAGCCTGAAGGAGTCCGCCCTCTGGGAGGAGGTCAGCGAGAGGCTGGACCAGCCGGCTCTGGGCCTATCCGGTGGCCAGCAGCAGAGGCTATGCATAGCCAGGACCCTGGCCATGCGGCCTGATGTTATCTTATTTGATGAACCCTGCAGTGCATTAGACCCGATCTCAACCGGCAAGATCGAGAGCCTCATGGAGAGCCTCAAGGAAGAGTACACCCAGATAATAGTCACTCACAACATGCAGCAAGCTGCCAGGATCTCTGACCTCACTGCCTTCTTCCTTCTCGGCGAGCTGATCGAGGTAGGAGAGACAAAGCATGTCTTTGAAATGCCCGAGATGAAGAGCACCGAGGATTATATCACCGGACGGTTTGGATGAGTCCTGGTGGGGAAGGAGCGAATGATCCCTTATAGACAGCGGTATCGCAAAGATCTTTCAGATCTGAAAAGCTTGACAAAGGATCTCGCCGATCATGTGGGCGAGGCCATAGAAAAATCCGTTATCGCCCTGTCCGATTCAAATGTTGACCTGGCACGAGAGATCATAAAGAATGATCAGGAAGTGGACGACCTGAGCATCAAGATCGAGAACCTATGCATGGAGCTCCTGGTGCTTCAACAGCCCATGGCCAGGGATCTGAGGAGGATCATAGGAATCCTGAAGATAGGCATAGATTTGGAGAGAATAGGAGATCTGGCTGTGGACATAGCTCGGGTTGCCGCCCAGTCCCATAACGAGATAACCAAGCTGGAGTTCATACCGCGCATGGCGGAGATCAGCAGAAAGATGCTCAGGGAATCGATGGTGGCCCTGATGGACGACGACGCCGATACGGCCCGGCAGATCACCAAGTGGGATTATGAGATCGATGGGCTGTATGTCAAGGCAAGGGATAAGCTTCTGAAAATCATAATCGATCGGCCTGAAGTGATAAAGGAGGGGACCTCGCTGCTCATGGTGAACAGGCATCTGGAGAGGACGGGAGACCACATCTGCAACATCTGTGAGACAATCGTCTACATAGTGGAAGCAAAAAGGGAACACCTGAATTAGGAGGTTCATGGACACCAGAAAGGTGCAGAGGACCGGCAAGTCCACATTCATCGTATCCCTCCCCAAAACCTGGGCCACGAAGAACGGGATTGCCGCTGGCTCAATAGTCTACATCAATCAGGGGGATAACGGGGCTTTAACCCTATCCACCGATCGCTCGGAGAGGGATCTGCGAGTGAAGCTGGATATAGGGGAGAAGACGGGAGATGATCTGATCAGAGACATCATCGGATGCTATGTTGGCGGCTACAGGATCATTGAGGTCACAAGCCCTCATATGTCATCTGCCCAGAAGAAGGATCTGCATCAGATCGTAAACAAGCTCATCGGGCCTGAGATTTTAGAGGAGACCATCAATAAGGTGGTAATTCAGGACCTTTTGAGCTCAGAGGAGCTTCAGTCCGAGAAGGCCTTAAGGAGGATCCGGACGGTGGTCAAATCCATGATTCATGATTCTTTTACCAGCCTCTTGAACAACAACCAGGATGAACTGGCAATGGATGTGATTCAGAGGGATGACGATGTGGACCGGCTCAACCTTCTCATCTCCCGCCAGTTCACAGAGATACTCCGGACCGGTTCGGTTAAGCAGGAGACACAAAATCCCATCCATGCGTTCAACTACATGCAGGCGGCCTCAAACCTGGAACGCATTGCCGATCACGCCCAACGGATTGCCCAGATCGCCAGAGAGTATAATTGCACTCTGGCGGATGATCTGAAAGAGGAGCTGCTGGATATGGAGGCTCAGTTATGCGGATTTATTGACGACTCCATTTCCTATCTGTTGCAGACCAACTCAGATAAGGCCAATGAGATGATAGATCTGATCAGGGAGATTCAAAAGAGCGCCGCGAGGATAACAGTAAACTCGGATAACCTGAGCAAGTCGGAGATGCTGGAGCGTCTCGTCCTGGCTGGCAGCCTGGAGAGAATGTTCGACTATATCATGAACATCGGTGAGCTGACCATCAACCTCAGTCACTCTACGAAGCAGGCAGAGAAGGGTTGATTGCACAACAGATCGCTCTGCCTCATTTTCATTTTATCATCTCCGCTGCATCATTCCTCTCCAGGGCCAGCATTCGCTCCTTGACTTCCAGACCCCAGGCAAAGCCGCCCAAGCCTTTCCGGGCGACAACACGATGGCAGGGAACGAGTATGGCGAATGGATTTTTGGCCATGGCACTTCCCACGGCTCTTGCGCCCCCAGGGCATCCGGCAAGAAGAGCAACCTCCCCATAGGTCAGAGTCTTTCCCCGCCGGATCCTCTGCACCACTGAGTATACCCTCTTCTGAAAATCAGTGCATCTGGAAAGATCCAGATCAGGAGAGGGACAGGGCGCACCCTTCTCCAAATGAGCGGCAATTCTCTCCGCAAGGTGAGAGGGCTCGTCCGGGCTTTCTTGGGAGAGATAGATTCGTTTGACCTTCTGCCCCGAGCATTCCACAATGATGCAGAGGTCAAGAGCAGTGACAAAAGCGCCTTTAGTCATCCCTCGATGATCTCCCTGTAGGTCTTAAAACGACCGAGCTCCACCCGCTCCACTTCCATGCTCGTGGTGTCAAGGATGGCGACGGTGGAGTAGCCGGTGAGGTGGCCCCAGATCTCTCCCGGATTGACCAGCAGGGTCCTGCCATGGCTGGAGACCTCAAAGATGTGGTTATGCCCACGAACGAGGACATCATAGAGCTGGGATGCCAGGACCGCCCTCACCAGAGGCTCTTCTGTGCCATGCATGAGGGCTATCTTCAAGCCATCCACTTCAACCTCTCCGAAGTCTCCCAGATACTCCCCGCCCATCCGGGCAAACTCCTTGGCCAGGCCCACCCGGTCCCCATCGTTGTTGCCATACACCAGCTTTATGGGGATGTTCAGGCCCTCGAAGGTATAGCAGTTGCCTGAGCCGATCATATCTCCGGCGAAGAGGATCATAAAGACGCCTCTGGAGGAGAAGACTTTCAGGGCATCCTTGACCCCCTGAAATCGGTCATGGGCATCGGACATAATACCAATCAACATAAGATCCCTTTATGCCACAATTGTAGCATTCTTATCAGTTGCGCTCATGATTGCAGTCGTATCCAGTCCAGCCCGAAAGATCTAAGTACAAGAAGTAACCTGGTAGCGAGAGGCCCGCCTTAACTCAGCCTGGTAGAGTGCGCGGCTGTAGTATGTCTCGCACCGTAGAGGTGCTACGCGCAGTCACCGCGATGTCCCCGGTTCGAATCTGGGAGGCGGGATCTGTTGTGTCCGGATGGTGTAGTGGCCCATCATGAAGGCCTGTCGAGCCTTCGACCCGGGTTCGAATCCCGGTCCGGGCGTTTTATT
>DAIO01000125.1:0-9313 GCA_002498745.1 Methanosaeta sp. UBA533
AATGCTGTCGCTGCCAGATCCCGTCAGGAGCTGGAGAAGCTGCATGATCTGACCCTGGGTCTGGATGATCTGGATAGCGCCCTGAATTCTCTCGAGAGGGCAGGTTTGGTCAAAGGCTTTGAGCCCACCCGCCTCGGAGCGGCAGCAGCAGCCCATTTTCTCACCCCAGATCAGACAAATCTCATCGCTAAGAGGATTGGCAAAGGAAGATCCGCTTTGGAGGTGGCAGTTGAACTGGAGGGTTTTGAGGCTATTTATCTGAAGTTCGCCGAGCATATATCCACCAAGCTGCATATGCAGGTCTCCCAGAGGGCTCTACATGGCTCATTTTTGGATCTATTAAGCAGCTCCGACCTGAACCAGCTGGAGAGGAAGATTCAGAGATACTGCCTGGACTTCGTCCGCGACTTTCTCCGCTGCACCTGCAAGGAGTCTCCCTACTGCGGCTGCGTCCAAAAGAGCATATCATTGTCCATTCTCGATCTGAGGGCGGAAGGCAAGAGCCCGGAAGAGATCATCGATTACTTCAGCGATAGATATGGAATGTATGCCTACCAGGGCGATCTGATCAACTATTTAGACCAGATGGTGCGCTATCTGGAGGCCATAGGATCTGTGGCCAGAGTGCTGGGAAAGCCAGAATTGGCGAAGGAGACAGAGGAGTGGAAGAAAAAGATCGAAGGTGAGTGATCTGATTGCCAAACCGGAAGTTTCAGGGATAAGAAAAAGGATCCTCTTCGACATTTGAAATATATTTCAGGACTCAAATGACGCCTTTTGACTTGAGGGCCACCTTCATTTCTGCCACCTCGCTTTCCAGCTTATCGAACCTCTGGTCCATGCGGCCCTTTATCTCTTTCCTGGATTGCCTCACCTCTTCGATGAGAGTCTCCTGGCCGGATAGCGTATCCTTTTGCAGATCGATCATGACATCCATCTTGCCGCTTAAATTATCATTCATTTGATCGATCTTGCCGCTTAAATTATCATTCATTTGATCGATCTTGCCGCTTAAATTATCATTCATTTGATCGATCTTACCGCCAATATTTTGATTCATATTATTCACGGCAACGATCAGATTTTTGAGATGGTCTGCTGCCGTATCCAGCCGAGAATCCGTCTCTCCTCTATCCACCAGCTTATAGAACCGATTGACGTCGTCCCTTGGGGTGGAATACTCCTTCTCTATGCTGGATACATCAATCAGGGTATTCTTGATGCATATGGCCTCTTCAAACCACTTCAGCTTGTCCTCATCCCCTTCGGCTATTATCTTAACCCGGCCATCATCCAGGTTCTCGACCGTCCCCTTCAATCCCAGCACCCGGGCTATATCCGTGACCCTGGCACGGTATCCCCTCTGCTGTACGTTGCCCGAGACATAGGCAGTAAGCCTCTTCATCCTTATTAGGGTTTTATGCTCTTTGTATATGATTATATCGTCTTGCCCGAAAAATCAATGCAAAATGATGGATGAAGGGCATGGCTGAGGTTCGGACTCGGAGCGTTCTCGGGCGCCAGGATGAAATAAATAAAGTGCAAACAAAGCCATAGAAGCCTGCTTGTATTAATACATCCGGGCATCATAAACATGAGGAGAATACATGAAGATATCAGCGTTAATACCGGTTGGCATAGTCTTTATAATGATTACTGCAGCCCTGACCATCAGCGCATCCGCTGGGTGCTCAACCTGTTCCAAGGAAGGGGACTGGACCCAAAGCGCAACCAGCTTCCTGGAGGGTATTCCCATTAATGAAACCCAACAGGATTATGGACCAAAGGCCGCGCGCATGACCACTTCTCAGTTTGAGAAAGAATCCGGGGCAGAGAAGGAGAACCCAGAAGGCACCGCAAATGCCGCTCCCGCTCAGACTGAACCCACTGCTAACACGGGTTCTGGGCCAGCTATATCCCTGGTGAGCATCAATGCCGATCCGATAAATGTGACAGCGGGCAGTTCCGTCAATATCACTGCCTTACTTGCCACCGCTGGTGATGGACAGACTGCAAGCGACAATAATAGCACTTCTGACAGCCAGAGCAGAATCACCGCCAGCGCGACTATAATTAACTCTACAGGCATAAATTCGGGAAATGTGGTCTTGATCAAGGGCTCTGGGAATGAGTATACCGGCATCTGGAATGCCAATGTCCCTCCGGGCAAATACAGCGTCAGCGTGTCTGCCGCGTCATTGCAGGGAAGTGAGACCTTCAATGATGTTCTGCAGATAAACGTACTCGAATAGGGCCTAGAGGCCATGCGGGTGGCAAGCCCCTTAAAGAAGCTCGGATAACATTCGCCTTCGAGGCAGATCAGTCTCCATAAGACGAAACTTGGGACGGAGCTTTCCCCTGAATTTGGTCCAGTTGAAGATGAGGATGGTGTTGGCGCTATCCGTCTCCATTTGCTTATTTTTCAGGTTTTCCAGATCCTCTTTCTCCTCTGCTGTCAGGTCGATATCGAACTCTTTGCCTGTCTTCCAGTTGAAGAGTCGGGCCAGAAATATGGTTCGAATATGCTCCTGTCTCCCTCTGGAGAGCTCCTCTTCGGTAAACAGATCTGCAGCATACTCCACCGGGCTTTTTATCCTCTGGCACTTCTCATCCGGCTGGCATATCTCAAGATCCTCAATGCCCAGGTCTGGATAGCCCTTGCTCTGCCGCTGCATGGTCTCGCACTTTGGGCAGTTCATATTCCCAAACCATTTCCTGTAGATCCTCTCCTCTGCAGATATAGCACCCCGCCAGAGGGATCCTGCCTCCTTTTCGCTCCAACCGCATTGGCCCAGGAATGAGGCCAGGATCGCTCCTCTCCTGTGCATACCCTTTGCGCCTCCAGCCCCTCTAATTATATTCTTTATGCAAGGAGGGAATTCGCTGGCTGAAATTGCGTTTAGAGAGATCCAGATAGTCTCCTCTTGCTCTTCTATTGCCAGCACGGATACGGGGATCTCCTCCTCGACCTTGGCCGGGGGATGTGATCTGGGTAGTAGTGGTGGCATTTTCTGCTCAATCTCTTCTCATTCTCGCCTGTGGCCTCCCTCGAAGTAATCGTGGGTATCCTTATCCGGCCGGGCCTCCTGAGGTGCGGGGACCAGACCCTTTTCCACCTCATAGCTCATCCTCTTCTTGAGAATGCACCCTCCTTTGCGCAGCCCTCCTAACGGATTTCTGGGAGTGCCCATGGAGTTCATGCAGCGAGCCATCACAGCTGCTCCTCTGGCCAGGCCATCGTCCACAAAAACCACATTTTGGTCCGTATGATCATACAGCCCGAGCTTATCTATCTCCTCTAAGATCAGGCGGGGCTTGTTGCCTGTGATACCCGCCCTACCGGTCACGCCAATGGCGGTCTTGCCGGTGACTATGCCCTCCTCGACCCCAACCTGGACCAGCCTGCGGGCCACCCGGGCCATGGCCAGGTCCAGAGCACCAAAGAGTACCTTCAGATCTCGACTTTTGGCGCTATTGATATCCGCGCCGATTCCGGAGAGCTTCTCCAGGTCGCTGCCGTTTACCCCCACGTCGCAGCCGATGAGGACCACATTGTTCTTGGCCGCCGCATCTGGGTTCACCGGAACGAGGCCGTATTTTTTACGATTTAACGGGACCTTTTCGATGATCACCAGCTCTTCGATGCGGTCGGCATAGGCCTGGGCCTCCTTTCCATAGTCGGGCTTCAGGCCGGCATCGAATATGTCCAGAGTCGCCCCTATCTTCCTGTCCACCAGCCCTGTGCCCTGGACCACGGCATCAGGTATGGCACCAGCTAGGCCCAGTAGGTTGCCAATGGTATGGGCATAGGGCAGCTCTTCGCTCGTCACCCTGCCGTCCAGGGTGGTGCCGAAATCCATGGAGAGGCAGGGATTTCGAAAGTCCACGTCTGTCCAGCGACTGCCCTCCTTTATTCCGGCAGTGGCAAGCTCTCCTTCCATCTCATTGGCCACAACTTCGACTCCGGTGGATCCCTGGGGTGGGAAGCAGGAGGCCACTGCTCCCATGAAGATGACCTTCTCGATCATGGTATATCTCTTGAACTTCTCCAGGATGTTGTGTATGCTCATCGCCGGGGTCATGAGCCGGGGAGGGACGCCGGCATCGAGGCAGCCCTGGGCCAGGGCTTGAATGAATATTCCTACCTGCTCGGGAGAGTCCAGCTCGGCCACTACGCCGGTTGAGCGCACCACGAAGTTCAGATCGGTCTTGATGTCCAGACGGGCTCTATCGTGGCTCTCAATCAGGGTGTTTTTCACCAGCTCGGCAACGGACTCCTTGGTGAGGGGCGTGCCATTGATGGTATGGGCAAAAATCTCTTCTCCTGGTTTTGGCGGCCTCACATCTCGGGTCATCTTTACCGTCTTGTTCACGATGTAGGTCTTTCCGGTATTCAGATCGGTAGCAGTGAGTATGCTCTTGGTGGTGGTATTGCCCACCTCCACCGAGGCCACGATGTAGAAGGGCTTGCTCCTCAGATCCAGGTAGTTGAACGGCGGGCTTTCCGCTATGCGTGGTTTCATTTTCGGCTTGAAGAGGCGACCGAGGTTCATGGCAGAAAAGAGAGCGCTGGAGACATTAAAGCTTTGGGTTGAGGGGTGACTTCCTCCCAGGCCTAAAGACCAGGGCTTCCTACTTCACTGACCGGCTGGTTATTTGCCGCATCTCTGTAGGCTCTTCCCCTCAGTCCGAGGGTGCGGATATTGATGCTGGCATTGAGATCCCTATCCATCTCTAGCCCACATTTAGGGCAAAGATGGACTCGGTCTGCCAGCGTTTTAGGGACCATTATGCCACATTGGGAGCACTTCTGAGAAGTACATCTCGCGTCTACCAGTTCTACTACTTTGCCAGCCTTCGCAGCTTTGCCTTGGGTGAACTGAATTAGTTTGCCCCATGCATGGTCTTGGATATGCTTTGCTAGATGATGGTTCTTGAGCATTCCATTGATGTTCAAGTTTTCAAATACGATTATGTCAGCAGAATCTACCAGTTTCCGGGATACTTGGTGTAGGAATTCATCTCGAAGATTCTGAATTCTCTTACTGATCTTAGCTACTTTTGCTTTAGCTTTCAGCCTGTTGGCCGAGCCCCTTTTCTTTCTGGAAAGAGATCGTTGGGCAGCAGCCAGCTTCTCTTCTAACTGGATGTAGTATCGAGGGTATTGGATCGACTCACCGGCAGACGTGGTTATTAGGCTCTTCAGGCCAACGTCTACCCCTATTGTGGTTGTTGGCTCAACGGCAGGGGCATCCCTCGATTTCCGCCACTAAGACGGCGTACCAATGGCCCAGGAGATCCTTCTTGATGGTGCAAGTCTTGATCTTTCCTTCGACTTCCCGATGCTTAAATATCCTGATGGTTCCGATTTTGGAAAGAGTTAGCTTTGAGCCTTCCATCTTGTATCCTGTCTCGGAGTCTGGATATGTGAAGGACTTATACCAACATCCTGAACTTGTAGGCGGTCTTCATCTGGATTTCTGCTCCTCGATATACTTCTTGATGGTCTCTGCTGTCACGGTTCCAGCAGTGCCGACATAATACGAATTGGTCCACTTGATAGCGGTTTCGTTATACCAATAATTGTACATCCTGGCGCTGATTCCTTTGAACCAATTGATTAGCAAAGACGGGGCATTTTGAGGAGGAGATGAGATGAAAAGATGGATGTGGTCTGGCATTATCTCCAGACTCAATATCTCTACCCCCTTCTTCTCTGCTATGGTATGGAATATGTCTTTGAGATGGTCTGCTACATCGCCAGTAAGTACAGGACGCTGGTATTTGGGTATCCATACCAAATGGTAATTTATATTATACTTACTATGCCTAGTAGACCGCACCGCATGCTGGTTTTCATGCTTTGGAATGGAGAGGAACCCAAAAAGGGGGTGCAGAATTGCTTATTAATCTCTGCATCATGGGCAACTTCTTGTCACAATCGTCTATATCTATAGAGTTGCTAATGGAAGTGGCGATCCAGGAGCACTGCTCCTTGCCTCCTGCGTCCTCGGATCACCCCCTCCTCCCTCACCTTTTCTTTTTTGTCTGACCGACGCTCCCGTTCCCACGTTCAGTCCTTCAATCCTTCTGTTGTCACTGAGAAGACCGCTTCCCCATCGGGCAGGTTGGGCGAATCCACCAGGCGAGCGATGCGTTTCTCTCCTTTGGATTTTCGCAGGTAGAGCCGGAAGGTGGAGGTATGGCCCAGGACGTGCCCTCCCACGGGCTTGGTCGGATCACCGAAGAAGGTGTCCGGCTTGGACATGACCTGATTGGTAACCAGGATCACGGCGTTATTCAGGTCTCCAAAACGCATCAGGTCGTGCAGATGCTTGTTGAGCTTCTGCTGCCGGTCGGCCAATGTTCCCCGCCCCACATACTCTGCCCGGAAATGGGCAGTCACTGAGTCCACGATGAGCAGCCGGACCGGCCTCTCTGAGTTCTTGACCTTCTCTGCCAGGTCCATGGCGCTCTCCGCCAACAGTATCTGGTGATTGGAGTTGAAGGCCCTGGCCACGTTGATGTTCTTTAAGAAATCCTCAGTCTCCCAGATCCGGCCATCGGGTGAAGGCGGCAGCCCCTTGACCATCTGGTCGATGCGCTCCGGCCGGAAGGTGTTCTCAGTATCGATTATGATGGCAGAGCCGTTCAGCCCGCCCATCTCCACCGGCAGCTGGATATTCACTGCCAGCTGGTGGGCGACCTGGGTCTTGCCGCATCCGAACTCTCCGTAGAGCTCCACAATGGCCTGAGTCTCCATACCTCCGCCCAGCAGCTCATCGAAGCTCTTGCAGCTTGTAGTGACCTTACCCACCTGCTTTCTCCGCTCCAGGATGCGGTCACCGGTCTCAAAGCCGCCTACGTCTGCCGCTTCCCGAGCCCCGGCTATGATCTTGGCCGCAGTGGCCTCACCAACCTCCGCTGCGCTCACCAGCTCTCCAGGAGAGGCAACGGCAATGGCTTCAATTGAGTTGAATCCCGCCTCGCGCAGCTTTTCGGCAGTGGCCGGACCTACGCCCGGCAGGTCTTCCAGTAGTTTTATTGCCATCTTCACAGTTCCTCTGGTAGGTGTTCTCATAACTCACTTAACTTCCTTACTCAGGCGGGGCGAAAGTAATCCTGGTGCGCCATCCGCAGGAGAGCTCCAGTCCTTCATTCCAGCCGCTCTTGACCTGCGCATCGATAATCTCCGCCCTATATCCAAGATCAACCTCAAGCAATCGATCGACATGCTCACCCCATAGAGCTGCCCGGATCCGGCCGGATTCATCAGAGATGTAGATATTCGCCACCCGGCCCATTTTGCCATCATCCCTCTGAAACTCCCGCACCTCCCCCAGGCCGGATACAAAGCCGGAAACGCTAGAGAGTATTCCCTCTTTCAGCTCCGCTATTGGGGTCATCCTCTCTGAGAAGTCCAGCTTCTTAGTGCTCTTGCGAATAGCGGTGCTCCCACCGGTCTGGATCTCCAAGAGGCCGTACCTCTCCCGGACTGAGCAGCCGACGATCTCAAGCGTCTCCCCCTTAAGAAGAGGCATCTGGGCCTGCTCATCCCAGAGGGTGAGCCGGACCTTGCCGGTCTCATCTCCCAGCGTCACCCCTCTAACCTGGCCCTTGCCCCCATCTTTGCGCTCGAACTCCCTGATCTCTCCCGGATCCACAACCACCGCCAGAAGGCTGACATCACTCATGTCCCTCTTGAGCTCTCCAATCCTGTAAGGCGCGACGCGTGGATGAATATCCTGATCTATCTCCTCGAATCCGCCGCCACGGCCCAGGCTGACCTCAGTCCCCGCAAATCCCTCTTTGGCCAGTCCCCTCACCTTGAGGCACTGGTCTACAGCGAGGTCCCCTGACTTGATCAGCTCTGCTGTCTCGTCCCAGAGGGCGACACGCACCGACCCGGTCTCGTCCGCCAGGGTGATGTTTGCCACCCTGCCAAGAGATCCGTCTGATCGCTGAAACTCCCGCACAGGAGATACAGCGATCACCCTGCCGGTGAATGTGACGTTCCCCATCTCAGGCCGGATGCTCCCGATCTTGGTCAGAAGATCAGGGCTGCCCAGGTCCCTGGCCACCAGCATGGCCGCGGTCCGGGAGTCGCATAAGCCGGCCATAAGGGCCACCTTCTCCTTCACCCTCTCCTCGAATTCTTCAGGTGATATGCTGTCTGCAACCTGACGGTAAATCTCCTCCAGCTCTGAATCCATCAACGATCATCCATGAATGGCATAACGCTCCTGCGTACTTCTCAGGTAGGGGGCATTGCAGCGGGAGAGGAAGGCATTAGAGATCTCAATGGGATCTCCGTCTTCAATCAGCGCCCCGTTCTCCATCAGTATGGCCCGGTGAGATACCTCCTTGACGAAATCCACATGATGACTCACCAGGATGATGGTCGTCCCAAACTCCGAGTTGATCTTCTTTATGGCATTGGAGACCTCCCGCAATGTGATGGGATCGATATCTCCAAACGGCTCGTCCAGAATCATAACCTCTGGCCTGGCAGCGAGGAGAATGGCCAGGGAGGCTCTCACCAGCTCCCCGCCGGACAGCTGCCTGGGAAGCTTCCACATGACACTTCTGTCCAAATCCAGCAGGTCGAATATGGGTTCGGCGAACTTCTGGGCCTCAGTGTTTGGAAAGCGGGGGAATAGATCCTTGAATATATCCCTTGTAAGCTCCAGAGACTCCAGAGCTGACTTTGCATCCTCTTCTGACATATCCGCCATGGCATAGATAACATCCAGCACCTTTTCGCTTATGCCCATCTCCTCGGCAACGGAACGGGCATATTCAATCACATCAGTGCTTTTAATGCCCATCTGATATGCGATCTGATCGATGATGGTCTCACCGGCATAAAGGGCGAACTCCTGATACATGATCCCTAAAGTTCGACGCACATTCATCCTATGAGGCGAGTAGGTGAGCATATCCACCCATTCATCGCCATAGCGGTAATAGACCGCCCCCTCATCGGGCATTCTGACCCCCTGCATGATCTTGAGAAGGGTGGTCTTTCCTCCGCCGCTGTTGCCTATGAAAGAGGTGATCTCTCCTTTGTTTATGTCGAAGTTGAGCTTCTTCATCCGCAGGATGTCAAGGACCTCTCCCTTGCAGACCTGGCAGCTCCTCTTGGACAGGTCTCTCACCTTGATCAATGGTCCCAGGTTTCTTCTTGGCGCCAGGGGCTCGAGCTTTCCAATTCCTGCCAGGAACCTGTCCAGGATCTCTCGTGGCTCTCCAACAGCTATGATCTCGCCCTTCTCCAGCCAGATCAGCCTGTCCGCCAGGTATTCGTGGACCT
>DAIO01000068.1:0-3642 GCA_002498745.1 Methanosaeta sp. UBA533
CACCAGTATCGGAATCTCCCGAGCGACCACTGGCTTCCAATCCTCATCCACCATCGGAGTCCAACTCGTCCCTCTCCTCTCATAGACAAGGATATCATCCAGGCCGCAGAATCCCGAGGCGATTCCATCGGCCTTATTCAAATAAAAGCCAAAGAACCTCTTGTTTATTGGCCCCCACTCCGCTATATACCAGTGCATCTTCTCATCGTTGAAGAGGTGCAGATGGATGATCTCCTCACCAATCCGGCTGTGATCGAAGCACAGGCTGGGAAGCCTGGCCAGTTCTTTTGCCGTCAGATCGTTGAATTTCCTGCTCAAATAGATGCCTCCTTGCTCCATCATATCCCACCTGCTTATATTTGCTGGTTGAATGAACATGCCCACCGATCCGATGGCCGAGCATCAGATAATTTGATATATGGGGGTGACCGCGAAGGGAAAAAATAGAAAAGAAGAATAAACTGGAAAATAGGAAGAAGAATGATTGCCTTTATCGTCGCTTTCTGGCTGATGCTGCCTGCCTATGTGCCAAACAACTTCGCAGCCATTTTTGGGGGCGGAACGCCCCTGGACATGGGCAGGGTCTTCCAGGATGGGGAGAGAACCTTGGGCGATGGCAAGACCTTTCGGGGGACGATTGCCGGGACAGTCTGCGGCGTCCTGATGGGTCTGGTGCAAAACCAGATCGCGCCGTTCTTGGGCCTGCCGGTCTTTGGCACAGGCTTCGAGCAGCTCCCCATTCTCCTCGGCCTCTCCCTGGGGGCAATGCTGGGGGATATTGTTGCCGCCTTCTTCAAGCGCCGTCTGCGGATGAAACGCGGTGCTCCCCTAGTTCTGATAGATCAGATCGATTTTGTGATAGGGGCATGGCTTCTCACTATGTTAATTGCGCCGCTGTGGTTTTGGCATAACTTCACACCTTTAATAATGATAATAGTGCTGATCATCACCCCCATTCTGCACCGCATAACCAATATCATTGGCTACAAGATCGGCGCAAAGAGAGAGCCCTGGTAGAGTTTTCCCTGGTGATATCCGCCTGAGAAATTTTTGCCTGCCGGAGATCGCGAAAGGTTTATAAGTTTGGGTAATTGATACCAAGAGCGTCATAGCCAATTTTATAGTGGAAAACTATGAAATTGGTAAAATGAAAAGGAGGAGGAATAAATGGACGCATTTAGCATGGGGCTTATAGCCGCAATGGGAGCCCTTGCGACGGTTGCTGGTGCTTCTGAGGACGCTGAATCTAATGTAGGATCTCAGAGCAATCCCAACTCGCAAGTTCAGCTGGCTGCCCAGGTCGGCAACCCCCACAGGATTTATAATAAGGCCATCTCGGGCGAACCGCCGGCCAATGCCCTGTGGGCCGCCACAGCTGCTATAGTAGCCTATACGCTTATTACGGCCTTCCAGATGCCCGCATTGATGGCCCTGGTAGCAGGCGCTTCCGTTGCCGCTCTATTCAACGGCGTTTTTGCAATGAGCTCTTATTTTGGCAGGAACTCCAGCCAGGCCAGGTTCAACCAGTGGGTCTATTTGGATATCGTCAGGTACACCACGCCATCGATTATGGCGCATGCCTGGATAACATCATTCTGTATTGCAACTATATCGTATATCATGGCATATATGCTGCCAACGCCGCATCCCTTCCCAATGCCCATCATCGCATTGATCTGGGGACTGGCTGTGGGTGCCATCGGCTCCTCGGTAGGAGATATTCATTATGGCGGCGAGAGGGAGTTCCAGAACCGGGCATTCGGCTGCGGTCTGAACACCATGCTCTCCGGCCAGATTGTGAGGAAGGCCGAGGCAGGTTTGAGAAACACTATTGATAATGTCTGGTTCTGCAGCAAGTTCGGCAGCCCGGCCACTGGAATGGGCTTCGGACTGACGGTCTTTCTGGACAACTGGCGGACAACGGTATTCGATCCCGTAACCCAGGCTTCATATGCCATTCTCGCTGGTGTCATCTTCATTCTTGTTGAGGTGTCCTATAACCACTATATAGAGAGGTCCACCAGGAGAAAGTATGGACCATATCCAGAGTATAAGGGGGATGTAGCAGCATGATATTTGATGCAACCACCATCGTATACATCCTTGAGATCGTCGTAGGAGGGCTTCTGGTAGGTGTCGGCGTTCACTTCGTCCCTGTGGGCGGTGCACCTGCGGCCATGGCCCAGGCTACCGGCATCGGCACGGGAACTGTGCAGCTGGCAGCCGGATCGGGTCTCACTGGCCTGCTCGCAGCAGGCCTGATGATGTCGGTCACAGATAACATCTGGCTCGTACTAGCCTCAGGAGCTGTCGGCGCAGGAATTATGGTGGGATCCACCATGCTCACTGGTTCCTGGATATACGCGTATGCAGTAGGAGTGCCCTTTGCCTCGGCCAAGGTGACATATGATCCCATAACCGGATTCTCCCAGCCGCCTTATATCGCTCCGGGAACAGTCGGCCATGGTATACCCACGGTCTGCTTTGTCAGCGGCCTCATCGGCGGCATGATGGGGGGTCTTGGCGGAGCCATGATTTACTATGCACTCTATCTGATCAACGGCAATGCTGCTTTGAGCGCCATGTTCGCCATCGGCATATTCCTGGTGAACGCTGTGATTGCCTCCTGGAATATCCAGGGTACCATCGAGGGCTTCCATGATCCCAAGTTCAAGAAGTGGCCCTTCGCATTCAGAGCCTGTCTCATTGCCAGCATACTGCTCGCATTAGCATCCGTGTTTATCACTGGAGGTGCATGAAATGTCCGTAGGAGGATCAGCAGGCGGAGCGCCGTCTGCATACGAGCCCAAAAAGATAAGAATGTACGGCCTTGTAGGCTCCATTGTGGGAATATATCTGGGCTCTATACTCAATAGTGCTCTGGACACCCATGTGTTCTCCTTCATGGGAGCTGTGGCTGCTATATTCGCCGTGGTCATGGGAGCCAATTCCGTAAGAAGGATCTGTGCTTATGGTATTGGTACCGGTGTTCCATCGATCGGCATGCTCGCTTTGGGCATGGGCATCATCGCAGTCATGTTCGGCCTATCTGTGGCTGAAACGGTTGGATTCGGACTGGCTGGCCCGATCATCACCCTGATCTACGCTGGCGTCTTCGGTTACATCATTGGCGTCATCGCCAACAAGGTCATCAAGTTCAACATCCCGGTGATGGAAGAAGGCAATGCCGATCTGTCCATGGCGGGCGCACTGGCCATTTTAGGCTGGAGCTTTGCCATATCCGGTACCCTTGGATATGAAGATATCGTGACTGATGTTCTTATGACCGGCTACATCGCCATCATCTTCATCGCTGGAGGCCTTGCCATCCTGCATCCATTCAATGCCAATCTCGGCCCGGATGAGAAGCAGGATAGGACTCTGGTCAATGCGATAATGGTGGCCGGACTGGCCATGGTCGCCACTGGAATTGGGGCTTTGCTGACGCAGGGCCTGGGTGCAGGACTACTGCAGATTGTCATCGGCTTTGCCATATGGTACTACTTCTTCAAGATGTTCTACCGGCTGGTCAAGAGGGATGCATCCGCAGTTGTCGGAACAGGACTATTGCCGCCAACGGTGCAGTGAGGTGTTCCAGAATGGGATTTGTTAGAGTATCACCGGAACTGGGCCTGATCTTCG
>DAIO01000150.1:0-13165 GCA_002498745.1 Methanosaeta sp. UBA533
GGGCCGCCGTCTCTGGGCTTTCCAGATCCGGACAGAACGCGTCCCACGATGGCGGGAGACAATGGCATCTTGATGACGTCTCCGGTGAAACTGACGGCAGAATCCTTGGACAGACCACCGGTTCCCTCGAATATCTGAATAACCACGATGTCATCAGAGGAATCCAGCACCTGTCCTCTTTTCAGATCTCCGCCAGTTCTGATCTCGACGAGCTCCATGTAGCCCACTGGCTCGGTCTTCTCCACGAAGATGAGTGGTCCGGAGATCTCAGTAATCGTCTTGTATTCCTTTGTCATTTTGAACCCTCCTCACTTCAGCGCCTTAAACTCGGCATCCATCTGAGTCAGAACCTTTGCCAGTATGGGCTCATACTCAGCTTCCAGTCTTACCTTGGCCAGAGCATCCTTGGACGGAACAGATGTGATCTGCCCAACAGGTATGCCTTTCTGGACTGCCTCGAAGGCGTAGTCCCTGTACTTCAGGATGGCTTCCAACAGGTCGAACTGCTTCTTGTAGGGAGAGAAGGTATCAACGGGGTGGAATGCGCTCTGTGCCAACCAGAAGTTGATGATCATCCTGGCTACTTCCAGTGTGACCTGCTGATCCTCAGGCAGCGCATCGGATCCTACGAGCATCACAATCTCTTCCAGCTCGGCGTTCTCCTGCAGTATGGCCATGGCCCGTCTCTTGTTCTTGTTCCAGTCAGCGCTGACGTTCTCTACGAACCAGGGCTCGAGGTCCAGGTCGTATAGCGAGTAGGAATCCAGCCAGTTGATGGACGGGAAGTGCCTGCGTTGTGTCAGCTTGGAATCAAGAGCCCAGAATACCTTGACCATTCTCAGTGTGTTCTGAGTAACGGGCTCGGTGAAGTCTCCGCCGGCCGGGGACACGGCACCTACAATGCTAACGGAACCCTGTCCGCCATTTAAAACTTCGGCACGTCCGGCACGCTCATAGAAGTCGGCGAGTCTGGCACCCAGGTATGCGGGATATCCTTCCTCACCAGGCATCTCTTCCAGACGAGAGCCCATCTCTCTCATGGCCTCTGCCCACCGGGAGGTGGAGTCAGCGGTCATCAGCACATCGTAGCCCATATCTCTGTAATACTCTGAGGTGGTCATTCCTGTGTAAACAGAAGCCTCACGAGCAGCCACAGGCATGTTGGAGGTATTGGCGTAAACGATGGACCTCTCCATCAGAGGCCTGCCGGTTCTGGGGTCTTGCAGCTCGGGGAACTCGTGCAGCAGGTCGGCCATCTCATTGCCGCGTTCGCCGCATCCCACATAGACCACTATGTCGACATCTGCCCACTTGGACAGGGTCTGCTGCATAACCGTCTTTCCAGTGCCGAACCCGCCGGGAATGGCTGCCGTTCCGCCTTTGGCCAGGGAGAAGAATCCGTCTATGACCCTCTGTCCTGTTCTCAGAGGAATGGTTGGTGCCAGTTTTTCTGTCACTGGTCGGGCCTGTCTTACCGGCCACTTATGCATCATGGAGAGCTTGGTTCCGTCATCCAAGACCGCAACGGTCTCTTCGACGGTAAAGTTCCCATCATAGATCTCTTTGATGGCACCGCCCTTTAAGTTGGGTGGGACCATGATCTTATGCTTGATAAGAAGTTGCTCTTGGACCTCGCCAATGGCCTGGCCGGGCTTGACAGTATCGCCCTTTTTCACTACGGACTTGAACTCCCACTTCTTCTTGTGGTCGATGCCGTCTACGAACAGACCCCGGCTGATGAAATCTCCGGATGCCTCTGCCAGCTTGGGTAGCGGCCTTTGAATACCGTCGTAAATCTGGGTCAGAATGCCTGGTCCCAGTTGTGCTACGAGAGGAGCGCCTGTCTCCTTGACGGGCTCGCCAGGCCTGACGCCGCCCGTATCCTCGTATACCTGAATGATATGTTTATTGCCGGAAATGCCGATGACCTCGCTCATCAGGCCTTCCTCGCCGACCAATACCAGGTCGTACATGGAAGCCTTCAGGCCAGTGGCCTGAACCAGTGGTCCGGCGACTCGCTTAATTTTCCCTACTTCCATAAATCAACACCTATTGCCCTTTTAATCTTCTCTCTCATCTCTGTGCTCTGCTCGGTTCCGATGGTAATCATGGTAGGCTTGATAGACTCGGATAACTGCTCCTGAAGCCTCTTGGGCAGCTTATTATAATCCGATTGCTTCAACACCAGAATTCCAACATTGGAATCGGCCATGACATCGCCAATCTTTGAGACCATCTCATCTTCCGTGTTGGCAGCATATGACTTCTTGACTCCTGCCAGATTGAACCCGAGGACACTCTCGCTTCCACCTACAAAAGCAATCTCCATTTTAGGCCACCACCACTTGTTCCTCTATGAGTTCAGAGGGGAGTCCAGCTTCCTTGCCCCTAACGATCTTTCTGATGTTGGAAACCTCTGTCTCTTTGCTTACCATATATCCGAGCACCGGCAGGATGGATAGCGGATGATAATTGGAAAGAGCCCATGCATACCGTATGAGATAAGCCTTTAACCTGGCTTCGACTCTGCTAACGGCGTCAAGATCTGATGTTGCGATATCGGATATTGACGACCAGAAGGGGTATCCCTCCAATCCGCGCAGAAACTCGCCAAAAGGCTGGCCTGCCATGCGGGACAGCTCATCGTGCAGCTTTCCTCCAGGAATAAGGTTCTCCTGTATTACGGCTGCATCGATGCCTGCTTTGTTCATCCGGAAGAGAGTGATCAGATTCTTGATATCTATCTCCCTGCGAACGTATTTGAGCAGCAGTCCACCTCCTACTGATAATGTGCCGCCTACAGCGCGTTCCATCCTGAAGTAATAGAGCTTGTCCAGTGCATTCTCCAGAGATGCAAGATTCTTGCCATCGTATTGTGCCAGAGCGCTGGCATAATCGGTGCCATCAAAGGCGGAGATGATATCCTGAATGCTATCCTTCTTCGCCAGCTCCTCAAGGTGCTCTGGGGATAGCTCGCCCGCCGGCACGAGATATTTCATGATCTCTGTGTCGGAGGCTCCCGAGAACTTTCCTCGCAGGAGTGTCTTGATGTTCCAGACATCCCAGCGCCTCAGATACTCCAGAATCAGGAATGATGGCTCGTCTATAGAGACTTCCGCCAGCTTCCTGAAGGTCTTCGCCATATTGTCGAATGTGGCATGTTCTATCAGATCCACACCGGAGTAATCCTTGGAGAGCGCGTCGATTTCATCTTTGTACTGGGTCTCCTCCAGGTATCGGGTGATCTCTGACATCTCCATGTTCATCATGCGGGGATACATCTCCGCAGGAATGAGCTTGGTCTTCATCGCTCTGACTCTGCCCGTGATGTAAGCGTACTTCACCGGTAAACCGAACTTCGGCAAACGTAGTACAGGCATAGTCCTCACCCGAATAGTACCTTGGAAACCTCTTTCATGCGGTTATTAAAGACCTCACGCGCAAGAGTTTCATATGACAAATCGTAACGTAGAGCTCCATCACCGCTCTCAACCACAACGCCGCCGATGATATCCAGGTTCCCGCCGTAATTAGGGGCGAGAGAGGATAGGAAGGCCTCATCTCGCTTGTTGGAGTAGACCTTCATATCCTTGAGATCGTATGGCTCGAGCATCTTCTTAAGCATGGCCTCATTATCCTTCTTGGGAAGATTGGATATCTTCTCAAGGAGCTTCGTCCTTGCTTTCTCCAGGAGATCCTTATGAACATTAAGCTCCGATCTCTTGACCTCGAGATTGGCGCTGGAGATCTCCCTGCGCTCGATAGCCTCTATGGCGTGTCCGACCTCAGACTCCTTCCTGGATTTGATTTCAGCGGCACGTTCCCTAGCTTCATTGAGTATTCTTGCAGCCTCAAGGTCCGCTTCGCTCGTTATCTGAGCGACCTTGTCCTTACTGGTTGCCAGAACCGACTCAACCACTGCATCTAGTGCCATTGCCTCTCACCCTTTGGAAATGGCCAGCTCAGGGTGTCACTATTGCAGAGAAGGGCGTCCAGGCGAACATCAGGATCAGCGATACAGCGAGGCCGAAGATGATCAGGGTCTCAGGAAGAAGCATGAGGAAAAGACCCTTACCCAGGAATCCAGGCTCCTCAGCCACTACACCAACCACAGCCGCTCCGATACCCTGCTCACCAACACCTGCACCGATGCCTGCTAATCCAGTAGCGAGGCCAGCGCCAACAGCCAACAATCCATACAGTATTCCCGCATCTGCTACAACTACCATTTTCCTCAATCCTCCTTTTTATGAATATTACAATCTGTGCTCAAATTTCTAATCTCAAAGATCGCTTTCATGCCTTCAAGAACCTCCGGACATGTCCGAAGGGGCTATACTCCACTCCACCACCATGTGCGCTGTAGAATTTGGTGAACATCTCCACATAATGCAACCTGAGAGGATGCATGAAGGGAGAGAGAATTCCCAGCAGAATGTTGATGAAATGCACTGCTACCAATACCATTATGCCTACGATGATCGCAAGTATAGAGAAATCGGCACTGTTCGTTGCTCCACCGCTCAACATGGGCATTATGACATAGAACGACAGCTGGTTGGCAGCGTATGCCAATCCGACCGAGGCCAGGCCGATGGCCAGAAGCCTAAGGTAGGATACCAGGTTGCTCACATAAAATGGCACGTGTGCCAGCCCCATGGCGCCTTCCGGACCCATGACCATCATCACTACGGATAAAACGATCACTGCGGCACCGATGTACACCATGATCATCTGTCCCATGACCAATCCAAGAAGCGCTATGGCGAAGAACACCTGGAAGAGCATCACAGGAAGCCGCTCGAAATAGGCATGCCTCTTCTCGCCATAGTTCAGCTCCGTCTTGATTCCCAGAATGGAGCCCACAGAACAATGGATCACGCCGATGAACAGACTCACGCCTATCAAAAGCAGAACAGCATTCGTTGCCAATCTATATAACGGGAAGATCCCCAACGGGCCGAGCCTTCCCAGCGGGCCGAAAGTTCCTTCGCCGAAGAACAAGCCCATCTGCTGAAGCTCAAGCATCTCATGATGAGATAGCATTCCTACCATGTAGTTCCACAGGCCAAGGGGCCCGAAGATCTCACCGTAGAATATGCCGAATATGACTGCCCATACTCCCGAAATCATGACGATGTTGATCAGCTGCTGCCATCCTTCTGTCCTGAATCTCTTCTTTAGCAGAGTCAGAACCAGCAGGATGACAAGGCCATAGCCTACGTCTCCCAGGATCATGCCGAACATGATCGGGAAGAAGACGAATATAAGCAGCGATGGATCGAATTCCTTGTACTCCGGAATGGCGAATAGCCTGGTGATCAACTCATATGGTTTGACAATGCCTGGATTGTCCATCTTGGTTGGAACGTCTTCGCCGCCTTTGACAAGGTTATCAGCCTCTTTGTCGGCTATCAATTGGACGTCCAGCTTTCCTCCAGCAGCACTCTCCAACTCGCTCTTCAGCCGGCCGTACTGATCGCTGGGAACCCAGCCGTCTATCACAAAGGCGTTGTCCGTCTCTGCGAACCTGAGAGGAGCCTCAGTCTTGCTGACCTGCATCGACAGATACTCATCCGTCGCCAGCATCAGATCTTCATATTGCTTCTTAACATCGACAAGCTTCTTTTGGAGAGGCACTAGCTCGCCTTCCAGAGATTTTATGCCGCCATTGAGTGAAGCAATAGCTGAATCAACACTGCCTTCGAGCTTGGGAACGGACACTTCAGAGAAGCCGTGCTCGGAAAGGACCGCAGATACCTCGCTGGCCTTTTCTGCAGGCACAAATACTGCCACATAAGTCGCATTCTTGGCGGTGCCGGTAAAGATCTCATTTACTGGAGAGACCCGGGCCACATCTGCATCCACAGGCGTAACAGCAGTGCCTACGAATGTCGCCAGAGAATCATAACCATGATAAGCTTCCAGGGGCAACGGCAATATGGATAACGGAGTTAAAGCCCTGATCTGATCCTGCTTGGACTTGATCTCTGCTTCGATAGCAACGATCCTCTCGTAGGTGGCAGTGACATCGCCCCCCACGTTATTAAGAAGATTGTCCATCTCGGATAGAACCTGTGACTCAGGATATGTCTTCTCAGGCGCCTTGTTCTTTATATCAAGGTACCTGGTGACCGATCTGAGCTTAATGAGGTTCTCAGAGTACTCCCTGGCTTTGCCTATGGGCTTTCCCAATGCAAATTCAGGCTGGTTGCCATTGTAATTCACAATGTGCAATAAGCGCAACTCATGCAGCTTTTCTACTACTGGAGATATTACGTCCTTTGACCCGGCTACGACCACACGACTCATATTAACGGGCCTAAGCATGTAACGACCCCATAAACTCCTTTAGCAAATATTCAACTGCTTTGTCCAGCTTGGCACTGGCGCTGCCGCTCATTGAGGCGACGTTTTTATCGCCACTCTGGATGATTGACTGCTTCTTTGCCTTTACATCGCTCTCTGCTTTGGCAACGCTCTTGTCATAGTAGTCCTGTGCATCAATCTCGGCGGATTTGACGAGGTTCATTGCTTCGGTAGTGGCAGCGGCTATTTTTTTCTCCTTCTCCTCCAGAGCCTGCTGGACTGCAGCCCTGGATTGGGCCTCTGCCGATTTGATTTTCGATAAGATTTCGTCTCTAGCCATCTGATCCCTCTACATATTCCCTCACTACACCACTCCTGTTTTTCAAACAGCGCTACATCACTTTTGGCTCGTGATAAACGCTCTTTTGCATCCTCATCTACCAATATAAACTCTTCGGTTTTGGTTTGAAGAGAGGAGAGGCCATTGCCTCATCGCCTAACATCCCCAAAATTTCAAGGCAACTTCCAGCTCTTTGTGGTCTTTTGCGTATTCCACAAGGTCAATATGCTTTAACCAAGCCTCTGTCGCCTGCACCATTGCCCGCGCTCCAGCGGTGGTACCATCCGGATGGCCGTGGACGCCGCCCCCTGCCTGGACGATGCAGTCTATGCCATAGCCACCCAGGTTTCCGTGAACCTTTGCTGGATAGACCCCGCCCGAGGCCACGGGGAAGACCCTCTTATAGCTACCCCATTCCTCTCGCAGAGCGTCGCGGCACAGGTCGTTCTCCTCCGTCTCGCCAGCCATCTTGCCCATGGCTCTTGTCCCTGGCAGAGGCGCCGTGCATGGTTCTATGCACATGTACGGGGACGTTCAGGTTCTGGGAAAGGGGCTCAAGGGAGGAGGAGCCTGCGGTGAGGACATCGAACATAACCGCCTCCAGCCTGGGAATAAGGGGGCAAAAGCTCTAATCGGTGAGTGTCTCGTCGTCCTTGACCAGGTCCAGGCCGCCGCGCACTGCCGCTTCTGCCATTGCAGCCGTCCCCGCCGGGTCCAGGCCCTCCTTGGGCTTGACGAGGGTGCCGACGAGGGGCCGGTCGTAGACGCCCAAAATCTTGCGCGCGTCCTCTATCCCGAACCGGGGACCCTTATGCGCCCGGATTATGCTCTGAGGAAAGATGACATCCTGCAGGCGCACCTTCTTGAGGTTTCCTGCCACCATCGAGAGGTACTGGGGGACGTTTCCCGGCCGGAAGAGCTCCTCGGGAAATCCGATCTCAACCTCACTCTTCTGGGCGGATACCACCCGCGCGGCCAGGGGGTTGTCCTGGCCCCGCACCTCGGTCCAGGTGCCGGTCGACTGCTCGGCAGCAATGGCCTCCGCCGCCTTTTGGATGGGAAGGTCCGTTTCAACGTGATATTTTGCAATAAGTTCCATATTACCGCTCCTTGGTGTCAATCATAGCCAGCCCCATCAGCCCTGAGCAAGATCGTCCGCTCTTGATGGCATTGAGGCTTCATTAGCTGATTCCACAGATAGATATCTCTGGCAGATATAAGAACTTCTGCAGGAGAGGCTGGTACACAAGCGTGATGCATCATCCATCATAATACAATTTTTTCAGTGTGGGGCAACACATTTATTATCGAAGAATAACCTACCGACTGCCAAAAATATCGGGGAGAATCCATGGTTGACGGAATAAACGATCGCACGCGATTCATCGTAGATCTGAGGCGGCACATGTGGATGGACGGCATCGAGGTGGAGCTGCGGCGGCTCATCTGGCAGATCGCCGTGGTGGGCAAATATATCTCCGCAAAGATCCACGAATCCAACCGCAAGCTGGCCGGCTTCAAAAACGTTTATGGCGAGGATCAACTGGCACTGGACCGCATCTCCGATGATATATTGAAAAATATGCTGCGGAACTCCGGATTTGTCCGCGAGTATGCCTCTGAGGAGCAGAAGGATATCGTCAACATCGGCCAGGGGCAAGAACAGTATATCGTCACCGCCGATCCGGTGGACGGCTCTTCCCTGGTGGATACCAATCTGGCCATCGGGACGATCATCGGCATCCACAAAAATTCAATATTCGACTGCGGCAAAAATTCGATGGTCGCCGCTCTTTATATCACCTACGGCCCGCTCATCACCATGATCTACTCTGCAGGAAAGGGCGTGCATGAGTTCGTATTGGATCGCGAAGGAGAGTATGTCCTGTCCGAGGAGAATATCAGGCTCAATGAGAGAGGATCCATCTTTTCCCCTGGCGGTCTGCGCAAAGACTGGACAGACAACCATCATAGGTATATCGATAAGCTGGAGGCAGATGGCTACAAGCTGCGCTACAGCGGAGGTTTCGTCCCCGATATCAATCAGGTCATCATCAAGCGGGGAGGGTTGTTCACTTATCCTGCCCTGAATAAATCGCCACAGGGAAAGCTGCGGTTGCTGTTTGAGCTTCAGCCCATGGCATTTATTGTGGAGCAGGCAGGAGGCATGGCAACTGACGGGAAAGACGATATACTTTCCCTCAAAGTGAATTCAGTTAATCAGCGCTCGCCCATCTATATCGGTTCGAGGGCGGAAGTGACAATGGCGAGAGAATTCCTGTCGCAATAAAGCGAGTCATAATTAACATATAATAATAAACACATTAGGGGGAAAGATGCAGCAATGATTTACCAGAATGAAGATCAGCTGAAAAGGGGATGCGAATCCATACTCGCCTGTCAAGAGGGTGATGTTCGCGTCCTGAATGAGTCCAGTTTTAAAGAAAAGTTAATCGATGATTTGATCTATACTGCCGTCTTCAGCCCCGATCCTGCTATTCAAGAAGCAGCGGCATTTCTGATTCGCCGGGGGGCTGCTAGTATGGGAATTTTGCCTGCATCGATCCAATCCCTGTACGAAGCCATGGGTAGAAAAGAGGTCAGCGGGTTTACCGTTCCAGCGATAAATATCCGGGGCATCACCTACCACGTGGCGCAGGCGGTATTCCGGGCGGCAATGAAAGGCAATGTTGGTCCGGTCATTTTTGAAATTGCCCGTTCGGAGATAGGCTATACAAAGCAAAGGCCGCGGGAGTACGCCTGCAATGTGCTGGCGGCAGCGGTTAAATCAGGATGGCGCGGCCCGGTCTTCCTGCAGGGCGATCATTTTCAGATAAACGCCAAAAAGTTCGCCGCGGACGGGGAAAAGGAGACCCAGTCGGTCAAGGATCTGATCAGGGAAGCCATCCAGGCCGGCTTTTACAATATCGACATCGATACCTCCACCCTGGTTGATCTATCTAAGCCCACCATCAAAGATCAGCAGAGATTGAACTTCACCCTGGCGGCGGAGCTGACGGCCTTGATTCGTGAGTTGGAGCCCAAAGGAATCACAGTCTCCGTGGGCGGGGAGATCGGCGAGGTCGGCGGCAAGAACAGCACAGTCGGGGAGCTGCAGACATTCATGGACGGCTATCTGGAGGAGCTCAAAAAGCGTGGCCATGATCTTATGGGGATCAGCAAGATCAGCGTGCAGACCGGGACGACCCATGGCGGCGTGCCCCTGGCCGACGGCACAGTGGCTAAGGTTAAGATCGATTTTGATGTGTTAGAGAAGCTCTCGGAGACCGCCCGCGCCGAATACTGCCTCTCAGGGGCGGTTCAGCACGGGGCTTCAACTCTGCCCGATGAGGCTTTTGATCGCTTTCCAGCTACCGGAACGGCCGAGATTCATCTGGCAACCGGCTTCCAGAATATAATCTATGATAGCAGGAGTTTCCCTGACCAGCTGCGGGCAAAGATCTATGATCACCTGCGGGGGGAATTGAAAGGGGAGTGGAAGGAAAAGGACACTGAAGAGCAGTTCATCTATAAGACCCGCAAGAAGGGCTTCGGACCATTCAAGCCTGAGCTGTGGCAGCTGCCGGCTGACGACCGGGATGAGATCTGCAAAGAGCTGGAAAGGAAATTTGCCTTTTTATTCGATAAGCTCAATGTCAACGGCACCCGGCCCGTCCTGGATCAATTCATCAAGCCTGCGGATGTTCCGCTAGAAATGCCAAAGATGCTGAAGGGCTAAAGATTTATGACCACAAAGGCCATAATATATCGCATCTATTAGAGATAATAATGATAAATACGCCGTTCTCCAGGGATCGTCAGATGGGATTGATATGACAAATATAACTATAAGCTTGATAAAAGCCGATGTGGGCGGCTATCCCGGCCACTGCTCGGTCCATCCTGAATTGTTGAAGACTGCGGAGGAGAAGCTGGAAGAGGCCAAAAAGTCCGGCAGTCTGGTGGACTACAGGATTATGGCCTGCGGAGACGACCTGGAGCTGCTCATGAGCCACAGGACGGGCTGCGACTGCGGCGACATCCACGGCCTGGCCTGGGAGACATTCGAGGCAGCCACTGAGACGGCCAAGGGCCTCAAGCTCTATGGCTATGGCCAGGACCTGCTGGCAGACGCCTTCTCCGGAAACATCAAGGGCATGGGACCAGGGGTGGCGGAGATGGAGATAACCGAGCGCACGGCGGAGCCCATCGTCGCTTTTATGATGGATAAGACCGAGCCCGGAGCCTTTAATCTCCCAATCTTCAAGATGTTTGCCGATCCATTCAACACCGCCGGGCTGATAATAGATCCCTCATTCCACCACGGCTTTTCCTTCGAGGTCTGGGATATCCTAGAGCACAAGAAGGTTCTCATGAACTGCCCGGAGGAGATGTACGATATGCTGGCGCTGATCGGTGCCAAGAGCCGATATGTGATCAAGAGAGTCTTTGCCAAGCCCGGCAGCAAGATACCCCAGAGTGAGCCGGTGGCGGTGATCAGCACTGAGAAGCTCTACCAGACCGCTGGCAAGTATGTGGGCAAGGACGATCCCGTGGCCCTGGTGCGCAGCCAATCCGGTCTGCCCGCGCTGGGCGAGGTGCTCGAGCCCTTCGCCCTGGGGCATCTGGTGAGCGGATGGATGCGGGGCAGCCACAACGGGCCACTTATGCCCTGCTCATTTGATACCGCTCATCCCACCAGGTTCGACGGCCCGCCCAGGGTCATAGCCGCCGGATTCCAGATGGCTGAGGGGAAGTTCGTGGGGCCGGTGGATCTATTCAAGGATGTGGCCTTCGATCGCGTCCGGCAGAGGTGTCTGGAGATCACCGATTACATGAGGGCGCACGGCCCCTTCGAGCCGCACCGGCTGCCCATGGAGGAAATGGAGTATACCACCCTGCCTCATGTAATGGATTGCCTGAGAGATCGGTTCGTGGATACGGAGTAATTTTGTTGGGACACTGCGCATGGGTGTTATCCGCGGAGGAGCATAAAGCCAAATATTTGTAGCTTTATGAATCTGCCATGAACCTTCCAGATGATGACAGGAAGCTATTCCTGAAGCTGTACCATCCACTATTGCTTTATGTAAATAACAAACATAAAATTCTGAAGGACTTTCAGAGTCCTGAGGATCTCTCCAGGGAGGCTCTGGAGGACATTGAGAAGCTCAAAGAGAAGCTCTACTCCAAGCCCGATCAGATCGATTCATTTGTGCGGGAGAATCCTCAGGGCTTTTCAGCAGAAGAGCTGGAGATCATATCCAGCTGGCAACATTTCGTGAAAGGCAGATTCTACATCGTCCGATTTCTCAAGGATCATGCAGTCTTCATGAATGAAGGCCGTTCACCCAAGGCTTACGGCGTTAAGGGACTGGCCATGCAGTGGGAGCTGATCGGCAATCTGCCCAGAATCGTCCAAGCCACCCTTCTGCCTTTTAAAGGAAAGATCATCTTCGATGGCTCATTCAGCTGCTACAATATATTTTTCGGCTCAGGGATGAAAAGCAGCATCAACGACAGCTTCCGCCAGGCTAAAGCGAGCTATGGAATTATAACCTCGCTGCCTTTCTCACCCAAGGATGCCGCCCCCAGCGATGCAGAGAGGCTGAGGGCATTTCTGCGGTCCCAGGAGAGCAGAGACTTTCACTGGCAGGAGATTGAGGAGCTGCTCAGTAAAAAACCAGAGCTATTGCCCATATACAGCGAGGAGATGGGCAGGGTCCAGGCAAGAAAGTATCGAAAGAAGCTTAAAGATATCGGCATTAACGAAGGCTGGTTTGCCATAATCGAAGGGATAATAATCGCCGGCGGGCAGGATCAAAAGGAGGTGGAAAAAATAGCATATTCACTCCTCCCGGAGGAGAAGAGAAAGCTCGTCCACATATTCCACCTGAAGAGAAAATAGACCCGCTCCTCGAAAGGCCCGAAGCAGCTTTTCACTCTGCCCACCCAATATTTTAGGCAGGAGTAGTTTACTTTTGCAGCTTTGGCGATATTCATCTCACAGGCACTCTACAAATCCGCCGTTCTCTCTGCGCATCTCGCTCACTATCCTCCCGTCAACCAGCCGGAGGATTCGATCGGTTTTCTGAGCCATGTTCATATCATGTGTCACCAGGATGAATGTCTGTTTTATCTCCCGGTTCAGCTTTCTCAGCAGCTCATAGACCATCTCAGAGCTCTTGGTGTCCAGGTTCCCAGTGGGCTCGTCGCCGATCACGATGGACGGCCTGTTAGCCAGGGCCCGGGCTACAGCCACTCTCTGGCTCTGGCCTCCCGACAGCTCGCTTGGTTTGTGGTTCAGCCGTTCCACGAGCCCCATCTCCCGCAATAGCTCCTCGCTCCTATGGCGAGCTGCTTTTTTGTCTGCCCCGGCAATGAGCTGAGGAATCATGACGTTCTCCAGCGCAGTGAACTCCGGCAAGAGATGGTGATACTGGAAGATAAATCCCAGTTCCTTGTTTCGAAGCCGGGACCTCTCCAGGGAGCTGGATTGCGACACTTCCCTGCCCT
>DAIO01000059.1:0-5587 GCA_002498745.1 Methanosaeta sp. UBA533
TGGCGACGGCTGTGGTCAACGACATTCCAGTCAAAGTGGCGGTGCTGAACAACGGCTGTCTGGGAATGGTGCGGCAGTGGCAGGAGCTGTTCTTTGAGAAGAGGTACTCGGCCACTATTCTTGGCCGGACCAGTCCGGATTTCGTCAAGCTTGCCGAGGCCTATGGAGCGGTGGGGTTGAGGGCCACAAAGCCCTCTGAGGTCGAGGATGTGATTCGCAGCGCTCTGGCAACAGATCGGCCCTGCGTAATGGATTTCATCGTCAATCCGGCAGAGAAGGTCTCGCCCATGGTCCCGGCGGGAGCTACCTTGAGCGAGATACTGGAGCTGGAGTGGTGCGATGAGGCTCAGTGCGGTCACCTGGAGAGGATTTATGCTGAGGAGAGGAAAGGAGTTCTGGGCGAGGAGGGCTACTAGATGAAGCATATCATTGCCGTCATTGTGGAGAACAAGTCAGGAGTTCTCACCCGCATCGCCGGCCTCTTCAGCCGCCGGTCTTTCAATATCGATAGCCTCTCAGTAGGGGCTACTGACAATCCGGATTATTCCCGCATGACCATCTCCGTTCAGGGGGACCGGGATGTCCTGGAGCAGGTGATAAAGCAGCTGTCCAAGCTGGTCAATGTCATCCGGGTGAGCGAGCTGGACCCGGTCGAATCTCTGGAGAGGGAGTTGGCTATCATCAAGGTGAGCGTGGATCGGGAGAGCAGAAGCGAGGTCATGCAGATCGTGAACATCTTCCGGGCCAAGATCATCGATGTCTCCCAGAGGTCGATGATCATCGAGGTCACGGGAGACGAGGAGAAGGTCGAGGCCATAATTCAGCTTCTGCGCCAGTTCGGCATTAAGGAGCTGGCCCGCACCGGAAAGGTCTCGATGGTGAGAGGAACGAGGGTAATCAAGGTTTAATTTTTAATTTAGGAGGAATAAAATTTGGTAAAAATATATCATGATCAGGATGCAGACTTAAAGGCATTGTCGGACAAGACCATCGCCATAGTGGGATGGGGAAATCAGGGGCACGCCCAGGGAGAGAACCTGAAAGACTCCGGCCTGAACGTAATAGCGGCCGATATTCCTGGATCCCGGGCCTGGAAGAGGGCGGAGGCGGACGGAGTGAAGGCCATGAGCGTTGCCGATGCGGCACGAGCGGCTGACTACATTCAGATCCTCCTGCCGGATGAGTATCAGGGCAAGATCTACCGGGACGAGATCGCTCCAAACCTGGAGGAGGGCAACGTCCTTGGGTTCAGCCACGGCTTTAACATCCGCTACTTCCAGATCGTTCCGCCTGAGAACGTCGATGTGGTCATGGTAGCGCCCAAGGGTCCTGGCGACCTGGTGCGCAGGACCTACCAGGAGGGCAAGGGAGTTCCATGTCTGGTGGCTGTGGAGCAGGACCACTCAAAAGAAGCGCTGAAGAAGGCCCTGGCCTATGCCAAGGGCATTGGCGGCACACGGGCAGGGGTCATCGAGACCACCTTCACTGAGGAGACGGAGACCGATCTATTCGGAGAGCAGGTGGACCTGTGCGGCGGGGTGACAGAGATGATTAAGGCAGCCTTCGAGACCCTGGTGGATGCGGGATACCAGCCTGAGATCGCTTATTTCGAGGCGTGTCACGAGCTGAAGCTGATTGTGGATCTGATCTACGAGGGCGGATTCATGCGCATGTGGAACAATGTCTCCAACACCGCTGAGTACGGGGGAATGACCCGGGGCCACAGGATAATCAATGAGCAGTCCCGTGAGGAGATGCTGGACATCCTGGCGGAGATCCAGTCCGGCGAGTTCGCCCGGGAGTGGATCCTGGAGAGCCAGGCCGGCCTTCCAGTCAAGAAGTCGCTGGAGAAGATGGAGTCCGAGCACCCCATCGAAGAGGTTGGTGCCCAGCTGCGGGCCATGATGCCCTGGCTTGACAAGAAATAGGGGCAGGAGCAGAAGTAAGCTTTATATCATGGCAGGTTGTAGCATGTTGCGGACGGGCGCGGATGCCTCGCGTTCGGACGCAGTGCCATGATCGATGGCCTCGAGATAAACGATTATTAAAAAAACCAAAAGAACTACATCACAGGAGGGAGGAGCAGTTTCAGAAGCGCGGCCACCTGGCCGCGTTTCGGAAGCTGTGGCAAAACTCTCGTTTTTAAGAAGAGCACATTTTGGGCATAATTCGTTTATCCTTAGGATATTAAGATTGCATCGAAATATTCAGCAACTGCAACATATACGGCATCTGCGCCTCTAAGGCGGTTTTCAATTGCGATCTCTGCTGAACGGATCGCCAAAGATAAACTGAGTGGAACCTGTATCATCCCTGGAAAATTTTTCACAAGCGATACTAATTTCCTTGAAATGAGTGCATCTCCAGTTGGCCTGGCAATGGCCGCACCACATTCTGAAAGAACAAGGGTTGGACAAAATATCACTTCCCCCTTTGCCTTTTGCAGAAACATGTAGCTCATGTGATACAGCTCTTCGGAAGGGCGGGCGGCAGATACAAAAACGCTGGCATCAATAGTTAAGTTCATCTCCTCATCTCAGTTAGGATCTCTAAGGCGCTCTTCTTGCTCTTCCAGGCTAAGTCAATCTCTTTCGCCACGGCTTCCCATTCTGCATCCCAACCCAGCATCTTTGCGGTATCCTCAGATGACCTCAGAGGCACCAGGAGGGCCATAGGCCTGCCTGCTGGATCCATCAAGGTAGCAGTCTCTCCCGGTGAGAGCTTCTTGATAATTTCCTCTAAGTTCTCTTTTGCAGCGGCCACGGAGATATCTATGGACATGATTTATCCCAGCATTACACTAATTGACCCTGATTTATTTCGCGCTTTCTATTTAGAGCTTATCGGGCTGTATTGCCAGTGCTCTGTCTTGGGCACCGATCGCCTCCTCTGTCCTTCTCGTCTTCTGCAGGAGGACCCCCCCGTCCAGCCAGGCCTGAAATGAATTGGGGTCGATATCTATTGCTAAAGGTGGAATACAGATAATAGATTGGCAAATAGAGTTCAACTCTCTTCACTTGAGAAGGGCGGGCTTTGAGGAATAAAAATAATTAGAGAGCAATTTATAAAAGCCAATCGACTTCAGAATCTCCTGTCTCATACCTTTCAGAATCCATATCCATAGCCAGGTCGAAGGCCGCTTCCGCCTCCTGATATCTGCCTAAAACGGTGAAGGCCTCAGCCTTTATGCTCAATGCATCGAGATTATCGGGCTGTATTGAAAGCGCCCGGTCCAGAGCAAAAAGCGCCTCCTCTGCCCGTCCCATCTCCAGCAGGAGGATGCCCCTGTCCAGCCAGGCCTGCCCGTAGCCAGGATCTATCTCAACTGCCTTATCTGAGGCCTTCAGGGCTTCATCATAATGTTTTAGACCAGAATATGCGAGAGCTCTTCCCCGCCAGGCCTCGGCATCATCCGGATCCAGGTCCAGAGCCCTCTGGAACGCCTGTAGCGACTGATTGTATATGCCATACAATTCAGCAGTACTGCCCCCTGCGGTTTTGTTTTCTGCTTCACTGCTTTCTGCTATGCTTTTCTCTGCTATGTTGATAAGGGCAAAGCCCTTGATCTTCCAGGCCTCAGGATTCTCTGGATTGCTCTCTATAGCACTGTCCAGAGTGCTTATGGCCTCATCAAACCTCTCCAGCTTCACAAGAAGGAGGACCTTCTTATTTGTGGCATTTAAAGTGGCATTAATGTCGCCAGGCCTTGATTCTATCGCTTGGTCGTAGATCTGGAGGGCCTTCTCAAAGCTCTCGTTGGCCTGAGAGAATGAGCCCTTCCACATCTGCTTGTATCCCTCTTTGATCCAATGATCTGCATCTTCTTCCATAGTACTGGCCGATGCGGATATGCACAGACAGGCAAATGCTGCCAGGAGAAGGATAATACCAGTGCAACTGCGCACTCTGTGCTTATCCTCCAATTGCTTAGACTTCGTAAGTCTCATTTCCTCATCCTCATGCATTGGGATTATATCAGATCGGATTTGGCGAAGGGCGGATGATACAATAGGGAATGTCTTCCCTGTCACCGCCACTTTGTCGTACTCGTTAACGTTATTTGACGTAGTCGGTGTATCTCATTAACTTTGCGCTGGCCAGGGGTTCGTCATCTAGGAAAAGAGAGCATCCCGTAGCCGAACATGGCAAAATACAGCAGCACAGAATGCAGTCCAATAGAAAAGTCTATAAATGTTTGGTTTATTATATTTCATCCTATGCTCAACATTCTGCAGCTATCTGAGAGCCAGATCTACGTAGAGAGCGAGCGCTGGCAGTGCAGCTTCGGCCATGGAAGGCCCGTCAAGCTTGGCCTTGTACTGGAGGCTGTAGACCTTGATGAAGAGGATGATAACGGCTTTTCAATCGTCATCGATGCCAGCCTGCTGCCCCAGCTGGAGTGCTTGGACGGGGAGATATTGGAGGAGGCGAGGGCCGAGGGCCTGGAGGCGAAAGAGGAGCAGATACTCTATGCCTACGAGTCTTATGGTGGAGTGCCGGTGAACATAGATGCTGTCCAGCCTCCCAAGGCCTCATGCGGATTCTCCAGCTTCGTGGCGGACAGCACGATCAGGAGCACGGAGATAGCTGGCACGGGCGAGTCGATGGAGACCCGCCATTTTCAGAATGTGGATGAGGCCATGTCCTTTGCTCGCGACTTCTATGCGGTTTATGCTCCTGTCATCTTTGGATTCATCGATATGGTGCTCGACCATCCCCTCCGATCGGGAGGCACGGGCTGGGACAGAATCAGCCGGATGGCGAGGAGATAAGGGCGGTATATTATGAGGTTTTGCTGCCTGTTCTGTTATTACTCGCTAAGCCTCATGATCTCATTAAATGTCAATCATTTATACAAGCTTGATGTATTATGAGAATTATGCGCTCTTTTCCTATTTAGTCTGCCCGCTGCCTATTATTATTCATAGAAATAATATTTTTGTAAATGACAAATGGGATATACTATCAGAATGCAGGTCTAGAGAATGCAAACCAAACAAGATCTTAAGCAGCTGAAATACGAGATATAGAGTATCGGAACGAGGTTTTGAATATGTCAGCAAAATTGATGGAGTACTTCAACCGGCAGCCGAGGCTTGGCATTCTTGGCACTGCAAGCAAGGATGGAATAGTGGATGTGGCAGTTATGGGCTCGCTTCAGATGATCGATGAGAAGACGATCACCGCGGCGTTTGCTCGTGGTCGCACATTTGCCAACCTGCAGGAGAACCCAAATGCGGTCTATATGATAATGAATCAGGGCTCGGAGATCCTTGATTGGAAGGGGATTCGGGTCTATCTGCGGATGAGAGAGTATGTCACGTCCGGGCCGCAGCTGGAGAGCTACAAGAGCCAGGTGGCCAAGGTCGTGGGCGAGCAGGCGGCGGAGATGGTCCATGTGATGGTGACATTCGATCTGACGGAGGTCCGGCCTCTGATAGACGCTGGCCAAGGCTGGGAGAAGTCCATCTGATCTATTCAGACACATTCGCCCCCCGCACTCCACACCCATATCTCCCTGCAGTGTAAGATCCAGATGATCCGAAAGATGCCGGGCAGGCCCGACCATCTTTCCGGGAGGAAGCGC
>DAIO01000036.1:0-3266 GCA_002498745.1 Methanosaeta sp. UBA533
TGCTTCAAACCAGAGATATTTCCCACTTTAACACCAACCAGCTTCCAGACGCTGTTGCGACCCTCGGTGAGCAATGCCGCTACAGGCTCGTCTGGAGAGTGCCCCAGGGCTGATAGCACATTGGAGGAGAGGTTTTTCTTCTGGATCAGCTCCACAAACCTCTCTCTCACAAGGAACTTGGTTTCAGGGTCCTCTACCTCCACCAGCCTTCCGGGCAGAGCGACGAATGAAAAGCTGGAGAGGTCCGGGCTGTATCTCTCAATCTCCACTGTAACCGCGGGATTCTTCCTGAAGTGAAGGACTTTCTTGCCATATTTTGTGGACAGGAAATACATGAACTTGCCATCGAATACGTACAGGAACGGGGCTACATGGGGATGACTCTCCCCATTAAAGGTTATGCGACAGATGAACTCCTCTTCTATCAGCCGGTCGTACTCCTGCTTTTTCATCGAGGGCATTTTAAAAATCATATAGAGCCTTTTCTTATTTTCTTAAGTTCATCGCCTTATTGTATCTTTCCTGTATCCTTTATCAAGATATAAATCCCTGCCGCAACAACAGGCTCATCGGCAATTGGACAATGACGAATAGGGTGGTAATCGATAGGCTAGCTACAATAGTTCAGCCCTCTAATGACGCTGACCGATAGAGCAATTATATAATTACCAAAAAGAGGTTCGAAGAATGATTCCCACCCTTAAAAAAAGATGGAAGGGATGCCAGAGCATGGATAGATAAGATCTAGCGTCTGCAAAAATCCAGACGGTTATAATTTTTATTCCAGTTAACAATCATATTCAACATCTTTAAATAATCATAAGTGCAATATAGATACTAATCAAATCAAGGGTAGGTGAAAGAATGGCGGGAAAAATTGATGAGTATAAAAAGCTCTTCCGAGAAGCCACTGTTGCTGACCAGATGAAGCTCTTCAAACTCCACATCGCTATATATCTGGTAGTGAACATAATTTGGCTGATATTGAACATGATGGGCTATATAAAAATTGATCCTGCCCTGGCAATGTGGTACTCGCCAGTCGGATGGGGCATCCTGGTGATTGTGCACTACTGGTTCTACATCCGGGGAGCAGAAAACCTGTGCATGCTCAGAGAAGAGATGGTGGAGGCCAAGATAGGATAAGACCCTGGAAGTGCTCAATCGAGTAAAGCAATGGGGATTATCGCTGCAATTAATCCCTCTATTTTTGTATTGATTAATTCCTCCAACATCCACCCGAATCGATAAATTCATAACGTTCCTCGTATGCATAAGATTAGCTACCAGAGGTGTACCCAATTGAAGATAATCGGTCTTGCCGATCCTGAAGTAGAATCAAGTCTCCGCGGGGCGGGCATAGGCATGTCCGTCGATGAAGCGCGTTCCATCGCCCAGGTTCTGGGCCGCGATCCAACCCTCACCGAGCTATTCTGCTACGATGCCATGTGGTCGGAGCATTGCTCTTACAAGAGCTCCCGCGCCACTTTAAAGGAATTCCTGCCCTCAGATGCCCCCAATGTAGTAATGGGCCCGGTCGAGGACTCGGGAATAGTGGCCATAGATGACAAATGGTGCGTGGTCATATCCCATGAGAGCCACAACCATCCCAGCCAGATCCTGCCAAATGAGGGGGCAGCAACGGGCATCGGGGGAATCGTCCGCGATGTGAACTGCATGGGGGCAATTGTGGTTGCCACCGCGGACCCACTGCGCTTCGGCGATCCTTTCGGCCCCAAGGCCAGAAAGGTTCGCTGGGTGGCAGAGGGGGTGGTGGACGGAATCTGGCAGTACGGCAATGCCCTGGGCGTGCCGAACATAGCAGGCGATGTGGTCTTTAGTGAGAGCTTCGACGATAACTGCCTGGTGAACGTGGTATCCCTGGGAATAGTCCGCCGCGACCAGATTATCCGATCCCGCGCTCCGCCGCTGGCGGGGGAGAAAGGCTACGACGTTATCCTGGTGGGCAAGCCCACGGACGCAAGCGGGCTGGGCGGGGTCACCTTTGCCTCTGAGGCTCTGCGAGAGGAGGACGAAGAGACCAACCGGGGAGCAGTGCAGATCCCTGATCCTTTCCTGAAGAACGTCCTCTTCAAGGCGAACAGCGATCTATTCCGCATGGTGCGGGAGTCGGGAATCGAGATCGGGTTCAAAGACCTTGGTGGCGGGGGATTCACCTGTGCCACATCGGAGATGGGGGCTGCTGGAGGCTTTGGCATGGAGATAGACCTTGACGAGATGCATAAGGCAGCAGATTTTCCTCCCGAGGTGCTGAGCATAGCCGAGACCCAGGAGCGTTTCTTGATCATCGCCCCTGAAGAGCTGAGAGAGAAGATCCTGAATATCTACAATGAGGACTGGGATCTGCCCAACGTCTACGAGGGAGCAAGGGCGAGCGTTGTGGGCAAGATCAATACCGGCGACAGGTTTGTCGTCCGGCATAAGGGAGAGACGGTATGCGATGTGCCCATCCAGCACCTCACAGCGGGCATCCGCTACCAAAGGGCTGAATCCGAGAGGATCTATAGCGAATCTGAGCCCGAAGCCCAAGAGCCTGAGGACTACAATGAGGTCCTCCTCAAGATCCTGAATTCGCCGAACATCGCTTCTCGGGAGCATATCTACCGATATTACGATACCGAGGTCATGGGCAATGCGGTGATCAGGCCGGGCGAGGCGGACGCAGGGCTCATCGCCCCAGTGCGGGGAGAGAGGTTCGGCGTGGCACTGGCCGTGGACTCCAATCCCTTTTACGGCCGGATCAGCCCCTATTGGGGGGGAGCGACCTCAGTGGCTGAGGCGATGAGAAATGTGGCTGCCATAGGCGCGACGCCAGCCACTCTCACCGACTGCCTGAACTACGGCAATCCGGAGAAGCCAGAGGCCTTCTGGGAGTTTAGGGAAGGGGTGAAGGGCCTGGCCGAGTCCTGCAAGAACCTCTGGCTGAAGGATTATAAGGATGAGAGAATTCCCGTACCCATAGTCTCAGGAAATGTGAGCTTCTACAATGAGTCTCCCCAGGGTTCTGTGGACCCCTCGCCCGTGATCGCCTGTGTGGGAATCATAAGGGATTTCGACAAAGCGATCACCATGGATCTGAAGGCGGCTGGCGAGGAGCTTTACCTTATCGGCCCCCGGTTCGATGAGCTGGGAGGCTCGGAGTATTATCAGACCATCCTTGGGGTCATGGGAGCAAATGTTCCTCGGGTTCGATTTGACCTGGAGAGGAGCATGATCTATGCCGTCATCGATGCCATTGATGAGGG
>DAIO01000037.1:0-3398 GCA_002498745.1 Methanosaeta sp. UBA533
CTTCCCATGATGTAGCTCTCGCTTGCCCCCAGAGCTCGGGCGCTCTCGACGAATCCCTTCTCCTTGACTGAGATCACAGTGCTCCTTAAGATCCGGGCATACTTCGACCAGCCAACTATGGACAACGCCAATATCAGGTTTGGCACTCCCGGCCCCAGGGTTCCGACCAGCACCAGGGCGAGGACGATGTCCGGGAAGACGAGCTCGAAGTCGATGATCCTGCAGATCAGCCGGTCGGCAGTGCCTCCGAAGTATCCGGCCATCATCCCCAGAGCAGTGCCCAATGCCACTCTTATCAAGAGGACCACAGCAGCGATGAAGAGAGAGAGCCTCAGGCCATACACTAGCATGCTCAAGAGACATCGGCCCAGGTAATCGGTTCCGAGAGGATGCTCAAGCGTCCAGGGAGCGATCCTGTTTCTCAGATCTATCGCTTCGGGATCATGAGGGGCGATCAGTGGTGCAAAAAGAGCTATGATCAGTACCGTCCCAATGATCGCAGAGCCCATGAGCATCTTCTCGTTTCCAAGGATACCCTCTTTCAGGAGATCTCGCTGGGCCATGCCTATAAAACGCCCTCCGGATCTATCCTGGGGTCGATATAGGTGTAGAGCAGATCGACTATGATATTTATTAGGATGAATATCACCCCTATTAGGAGGACGCTGGCCTAGACCAATGGGACGTCTCCTGACTGGACCGAGTCCACCAGGAGCCGGCCTATTCCCGGCCAGGCAAAAATGTTCTCCACAATCACCGCCCCGCCGAATAGGCCTCCCAACTCCAGTCCGAGGTAAGTGACCAACGGAGGGAGGGAATTCCTGAATATATGCCCGAAAAACACCCGTGCTTCGCTCAGGCCCTTCGCTTTCGCTGCCAGGACGTAGTCTTGCCTTGACTCTTCCAGGATATCGTATCGGGTCATGCGCATAAGCATCGCTGCCCCTCCGAAGGAGAGCGATGCTGCAGGCATGAGCATGGAATATAGCCCGCTTCGTCCCGCCACGGGAAGCAGATGCAGGCCTATGGCAAATATGAGGATTAAGACGAAGGCGGTGACATATCCGGGCACGGAGATGCCCAGAATGGCGAGGTAGCTGAGCATATCATCGATCCACGAATCCTCCTTCCAGGCGGCTAGAAAGCCCAGAACAAGCCCAAAGAACATGACTATCAGCATGGAGATCATCACCAGCTCGCCGGTCGCCCGAAGGGACTCACTGAGAATGGTTATGACCGGCCTTCTGGTGACATAAGAGTAGCCCAGATCGCCATGCAACACCCCGCGGGCCCAGTTCAGGTACAGCTGATATGGAGGTGCATCCAGCCCCATCTCTTTTTTCAGGACCTCCACTGTATCACGGGAAGTGGGAAGCTCACCGTTCATCCTGGTCTGCAGTATTCGCTCCGAAGGATCTCCTGGGAAGAGATAGAGGAGGGCGAAGACAAATACGGTGAGAACGGATATGGTCAGAATGGCAGCTGCAATCCGCCTCAGGATGAGCCCGTACATGTCCTGCTCCCGTCCCTCATGCCCTTGTTCCTCTCGCTCTCCCTCTTTTCATTCAGGCTTTGTAGGCATTTTCCAGGTGATGCCTGCCGATCAGGCTCAGCTCATAGTCCTGTATATCGGAGCTTGAGGCGGAAATGCCCGTGTAGTAGGTCAGATAAACCACAGGAACATCCTTCAGTATCCTCTCTTGAAGCTGGTCGTAGATCTCCTTTCTCGCCTCCTGGTCCATGGTCTCCCTTCCTTTTTCGATGAGGTCGGCCACATCATCAGGGGCATAGTTCATGCAGTCGTAGTAATACGATTCCGTAGTAAAATAGCTGGCCCATGTGTCCGGGTCTCTATTAAGGAGAGTATTGACGGAGACCAGATAGATGTCCACCTTCCCTCCTTTGGCCTGCTCTCTCACGGCAGAGTCATCGAGAATGGTGATCTCTATATCGATTCCCACCTGCCCCAGCTGATCTTTCAATGCCTCCGCAATGCTTGGAAGCTCCGGCCTGCTTGGATAGGTGAATAGAGATAATTTGAGATCCTCCCCATCCTTATCCATGATGCCATCGTTATCGCTGTCCGACCAGCCGGCCTCTTCCAGGAGTGCAATTGCCTCCTCTGGGTCATATGATGGGGTTTCAAGGCCATCCTTCGACCAGTAGAGATTGGATGAGAAAGGAGCTGATGCCGTCTGATCCATACCCTCCAGGAGGGAATCGCAGATCAAATCGCGGTCTATTGCCATGCTTATCGCTTGACGCACCAGAACATCATCCAGGGGCGGATTAGCTACATTCAGCAGCAGATGGCGCACCCTGCCCATCTCCTCTTGCTCGTAGACGGTGAAATCAGAGTCATCAGCCAGCTTCTTGGCCAGAGCAGGAGAGATAGTGCCAATTATGTCCACCTCGCCCGCCCTCAGCATGCTCTCCCTGGTCTTCTCTTCCGGGACGTTCAGAAATACCACCTTCTCCACCTTTGCTTTGGAGCCCCAATAGTCTTCAAATCGAACACCTGTCATGCTCTCCTTTGGCACCCAGGAGTCGAACTTGAAGGGGCCGGTGCCTATGGGCTCTACGACCTCATCATTGCTGTCGAAGGATGATGCCGCCAGTATCTCAGTTGCATCCTTGCTCAGGTATCCTGCCAGGGGAGCAAATGGCCTGCTGGTGGTTATCACCAGGGTGTACTCATCAGGCGCTGTGACTGACTCCACTGGAAATGCCTTGATGGAAGAATATTCTGCAGATCTTCTGAAGGTCCTCTCCAAGCTCAGCTTCGCAGCTTCTGCATTAAAAGGCGTTCCATCATGGAAGCTGACTCCTTCTCTTAAGTGAAATGTCCATGTTCTGCCGTCCTCGGATACATCCCAAGACTGGGCAAGCATTGGCGATAGCTTTCCCTCTGAGTCCACACTCAGAAGCGGCTCAGAAACGTCCACGCTCAATTGATATACAATGGGATCAAGCGATTTTGGCTCCCAGGGCGATGCTACCTTCAGCGTTTCATCATCTGCTGCAGAGATGCCCACGAAGAGGCTGGCCAGTAACAGGGCAACTTCAAAGATTGCTGCCCTCTGGAATATTCTCTTCGAGAATTGAGGCTCTCTGCCCATAGAATGCCCAAAGTTCATCATCTCTAATTCCAACCATATCTTTCAATATGCGATTATGCTTTCGGGATGAGTGTATATATTAAATAAGGATTTCGGTATCATAGCAATAAATAAGATTAAGTCTAATATAAGTAATATTAATGTCCGACCGAATGGGAGAAATAGACTATATCATGTTTTTATAATTTCTTCCAGCCCATTAAAGCATACATAATAAAATATAGCAGTCACCGCATAGAACACGCCAGTGACCATAAAAGGCATGCGGCTATCGCCTGC
>DAIO01000179.1:0-420 GCA_002498745.1 Methanosaeta sp. UBA533
CGAAATTATTTCGCCTATCATCTAAGCTTGGGCGCATAGTAGACGAAGGTTCGCTATATTCTTCGTCAAAACCGCAAAAGGGTGCCCACAAAAGAGATTGCGCGGGATGTCAAGGTCTCACAAAGGAGAGTCCAGCAGATCATTAAAGAATACAAGAAGACCGGGCAAGAACCTGTATTAGGCGAAAAAGTTGGTCGCCCCCGCAAACCCTTCACTGAGAAAGAGACAGAGGTCATCAGAGCAGCCCATGCTCGCTACCGCTTTGGAGCGCGCATGCTGGAGACTGTGATCCGGAAACAATTTAAGATTTGCATATCACATAATCGCATACACATGTACCTGAAGGCAGCAGGTCTGGCCCAGGAAGATCTGAAGAAACAGAAGCGCCGGAAGTGGGTTCGTTATGAACGAAAGCACAGC
>DAIO01000179.1:536-9956 GCA_002498745.1 Methanosaeta sp. UBA533
TGAGGGAGCTGATACTCGATCATGGAAGCGAGTTTGGAGCCCACAGAATCCATGACGACGGAAGCTGGAACAGCGAATTCAAAGATCACCTCAAAAAATATGGCATCAAGCCTATATTAGCCAGAGTGAAGCATCCTCAGACAAACGGGAAGCTGGAACGGTTTTTCGGAGAATACGTCAAGCACAGGCCTGTTTTTCATTCATTCGACGAGTTTATCACTTGGTATAACGATAGACCTCATGGAAGCTTGAATTTCCAAAGCTTGGAGACTCCAGAAAGGGCTTTCAGGCGAAAAATGCCTTTGGAAGCTTATTTCGCAATTGGCCATAGACTGTTTGGGTTGTGAAATTATATGAATAATTTAAACACTATAAAACTAGGTCGGACGCGAAATAATTTCAGGACTACACAAATAAGGGGCAAATGCAAAAGAGTTTTATATCAAGAGAATTCATTACAGTATATCAAAAATAATTAAGTTTGGGCTCTATCTGACCAAAGGGAGTATGAAAATGGGGGAGAAGTCAGAATTTGCCGCTAAGGGCAGCATTGCTGATCTGCAGGAGAAGGCGATGGATATCATAGCCTCGCGGCCAGAGGGAATTTATCAATCCGATCTGAGGAGGCTCCTGGAGATCGACAGCAGCAAATGCTCAAAGGTGGTTGCCAGGCTGCAGGGCTCAGAATTGATCCGCAGAGAGAGCGTTCCTGCCAGCAGCACCTATCTATTAAAGCTCTCCGGAGCGTTTGTCCCATCTCCTGCGGATGGTTCATCCAATGCCGACGGCCGGATCAAGAAGTTGATCGATCGGCAAATCGACAGGCTTATCGATAGAAGGGTTTTCGGCCAGGTCAACCGCAGGATTCAGTGTTCAATCGGCAAGATAGAAGACACGATCAATCGCAAGACTGATTCTTCGATGGACGGCAAGAGATCAAGCCCAATTGAGAGCGAAAATGACGGTCCAAGGGATTTCAATGAGCTTGATCGCCCGGTCGGCAGCTATTTCGACTGCTCGATCGAGGACAACCTGGGCAGCAAGAGTGAGGAGGAGGATATGGATATCGATGACCGGATCGATAGCTATTTTAACCACAATAGATTGCCTGGCAGCCGCAGCCATATCGATATCTACTTAACTGAGTTCTATCTGCTCTATCTCACACGTGCGACCTCGTTTTAAAGGCCGCCAAAGAGGGTAGAATTGCTGGCATTCTGGGAGATCCTCCGCCCGTTCAACTGCTTGATGGCATCAGCGGCAGCCATAATCGGCCTTCTGATCGCAATGGTTCAGGATATTCACGCTGCCCTAATCATCGCTGGGGCTGTCTTCCTGATCACCGGGGCGGGAAACGTCATCAACGATTACTATGATCGTCAGATCGATGCCATAAACAGGCCTGACCGGCCCATCCCCAGCAAACGCATCCGGCCCCAGACGGCTTTCTACTACTCGATCGCCCTGTTCGCCGCCGGCTGCATCCTGGCTGGCCTGGCCGGTCGGATATGTCTGGTCATCGCCGCCTTCAACTCCATTCTGCTCTTCTTCTATGCCCGAAACCTGAAGGCCACCCCAATTCTTGGAAATCTGTCCGTCTCTTATCTTACCGGCTCCACCTTTCTCTTTGGAGGTGCAGTGGCTGGATTTATGGGCCTTTTGGCCAATCAGGTTCCCTTCGGCCTCTCCTTTCTGGCCAGCATGAGCCGGGAGATCGCCAAGGACATCGAGGATATGGAGGGAGACCGACAGGGTGGAGCCAGAACCTTGCCCATCCTGGCGGGCGAACGCGCGGCAGCAGCCCTGGCCGGGCTCTTCGGATTTGCGGGAGTGGCTCTGAGCCTCCTCGCCCCCTTTGGGAGGATATACCTGCTGATAGTGGCGGTGGCGGATCTGCTCCTCCTGCTCTCTGTGTACAAAGTAATCCGGAAAGATGCCGCCGGATCCCAGAAGGCGATAAAAAAGGGAATGGCTGTGGCCCTGCTGGCATTTCTGGCCGGGGCGCTCCTCTCCTGATCAGATGATGATCCTATGAATTGATGCAAATCGTGGAATGATTTAGGACCTCATCCTGGCTTTGATCTCAGTCACATCGCTCTCGATCCTCTGCAGCCGCTCCTCTGTGCGGCCCTTAAGATCCGAGCGCATGCCGGAAACCTCAGAGACGATCTCCTCGCGGGCACCGTCTATCCTATCGATGATTTGATCCTGTTTCCCTGAGATATCTTTTAGAGAGGAGTTCATGCTATCTAGCTTTAAACCATTATCCCTGAATCCTTCTCTCACGGCGGATATCAAATCTTTGAGATACTCTGCCGCCTGGTCCAGGCGGGCGTCAGTCTCCCCCTCTCCTGCGATTTTAAAAAATTCTTCGTAAGATCCATTTGCCTCAGAAAATTCTGCTCTAATCTCTTCCACGTCGATAAGGGTGTTTTTGATACGGACGGCTTCAAGGAACCTCTCCAAATCAGCTTTAGGGCCCTCTGCAACGATCTTCACCCTGCTGTCAGGCAGATTCATCACATATCCCTTGAGGCTAAAGACGTGGGCTATGGTTACTATCTTAGACCTGTATCCCGCCATCTGGACTTTTCCAGAGACATAAGCGGTGAGCTTAAGCATTATTCTAACGGTTATCCTTTTTCGTATTTGGACTTTATCGTCGCCTGCTGAAAAGGCCGCTCTCTCGCGTGCGTTTGCCATGTGAGTGCGCTCCTGCGCGTGGAGTCCAGCCTATTCCGTTCTCCCCTCCCGATCAAACACCGGTCATATAGAAGGCCGCCCAGTAGGATGGATGCCAGAACCGCGTATCCTCTCGTAGCTCCTTTTGAGCCCTGGCCAGGGCCTGCACTGGCTGTTTGCCTTCCGCCCGCCAGAGCTGATAGAAGCGGATCATGAGCATAGCTGTGCTCTTTTCCGATACTGTCCAGAGTGAGCCGATGGCACCCGCAAAGCCAGCCCGGATGAAAGCGGAGGGCAGCGATACCACCTCATCGCGGGCCATTCGAAGTCCACTCTGCTCTGGATCACCCCAGTTTGCCGCCCCGTGACAGGAGAAGTGGGCCACCTGGGCTTCTGGCAGCGCCTGGTGGGCTGCAATGCGAGTTGCCTTTTCGTGTTCCAGGATCTTTCAGTCAAGCTGATTGCAGCCGGGGGCTTCGAGGCCGAATCGATATCGATCTCACAAGGGTTTTTAGCTTTCACAGCGATCTAATAGCATGAACTTCAAAGTCGTCCTACAGGAGGCAGAAGAGGGTGGCTACATAGTGAGCTGCCCGGCGCTTCCTGGGTGCCACTCTCAGGGAGATGATGTAGAGGAGGCCAAAAAGAACATTAAAGAGGCAATTGTAGGCTGCCTGGAATCCCTGGCCAATGGGAGAACAACGCGATAGAGGCATGAAATTTAAACTATAAGGGCTGATTACACCCTTGATGGATGATGATTCGAGCACATGAGTATCCATGGACGACATAATGACATTTGGGGACCTGAAACTAATCTCCGAGATATCTCCTTTAAAAGACAGGATAGGGTCGTTTGAGGATAAATACGGCTGCAATATCTCCGCTTTCGAGGCGAGACTGAGGAAGCTTCCTGAGGATTTCGAACTCTGGGACGATTTCATCGAGTGGAAGGCCTATGAAGACGGCCTGAAGGATCTGGAATCAAAGTTAAAAAAAGAGTGAAATGATCCTGGAAATCTGCAGACTACCTATGAGCAAAATACGCCACTATCGGCTCGCCGAGCTTGTTGACCCGCACAAATCCATACCTCTCGAACTGCACGACCTTCCCCAGCTCCTCTGCAATTCCCGCCTCGCCCAGGCCCTCGTCCATGCCATCGGGCTTCAATACCCTGACCTTCACCCCGTCCGCTGGCGCCCAATGGATGATCTTGATCCTTTTGCCCATGTCCTTGCCCAAAAAGCGTGCCCTGGCAGGCTCCAGGCTGGTAATCTGGACATTGCACAGGTCCTTCAGGCGGATGTTATCCCCCACCCGGAAGCCCTCTAGATCGCTTTTGCAGATGAACAGCTTCTTTCCCACGGGAATCTCCCGGAATCCCCGATCGTCAGTGGGATGCAGGGGCGCTCGCGCCAGCGGCGGGACATCGCCCTCTATCTCCAGGGCCACCGGCTCCCAGACGAAGAAGCGACGGTTGGCCTCCGGGTCCACTAATTTGCGGTTCTCAGCATATATCGAGTCCATGCTCAGGCTGATGTCCGTCTCCCCAACCCCCAGGTCGATCATGAACTTTCTCAGCGCCTCAGGCCGGATGCCCCGGCAGCGCATGGCCCGCACTGTGGGAACGCGAGGATCATCCCAGCCGGTGTAAACGCCCTCTTCAATGGCTTTTCTCAGCTTGCTCGTCGAAAAAGAGCCAAACTGATGGATCTTAACCCTGCCCCAGTGAATGACCCGGGGGTACTCCCATCCAAGGTAAGAGTACAGATACCTCTGTCTGCTTCCGCTATCCGCCAGGTCCTTTCCTCTGATGATGTGGGTGGTGCCCAGCAGGTGGTCCTCCACCGCCGACTCGAAGTCGAGCAGCGGCCAGACCCGGTATTTATCTCCCACCAGCGGGTGCGGGGCGGTGACGATCCTGAAGGCCGGCCAGTCCCGAATCGCTGGGTCCTTGTGGTGCATGTCGGTCTTCACTCGCAGGACTGCTTCCCCCTCTTTGAGGGTTCCGTCCAGCATCTTTTTCCAGAGATCCAGGTTCTCCTCGATGCTCTGGCCCCGGTCAATGCACTCTATTCCCTTCTCCTTGTGCTCTTTGAAGGCCGCCTGAGGGCAGCGGCATACATAAGCCCCACCCCGGCGGATCAGCTCCTCGGCAATGGGATAGTACTGCTCAATCCTCTCGCTGGCGACAATCACCTGATCCGGGTGGGCGCCAAGCCAATTGCAGTCCTCTAAATACCAGCCATATGCCTCGGGCATGGGCCTTTTTTTCACGGGATCGGTATCATCAAAACGGATGATGAACTTGCCACCGTACTTTTTCACATACTCCGAGTTGACGATGATTCCCCGGGCGCTGCCCAATGTGGGCGGGCCATTGGGATTAGGGGCAAAGCGCATTACCACTCCACCCTCAGCACCCTCCAGTTTGGGCAGTCCCTTGTCAGGCTCCTTCTTCTCTGAGAGCTGCACCAGTAGCTCGGGCGCTATCTCCTCCAGCCTCCTCTTCCACTCCTCAGGGCTGGTCTTTTTAACCTCGGCTAAAACCTCACCTATCAGGGGCGAAACCTCCTTTGCCCGACTGCGAAGCTCCGGACGCTCGCCCATGAGCTTGCCCATGACCGCCCCGGCATTGGGGGCTGCATTGTACTTCACCGCGTTCTGCAGCGCATATTTCTCGATGAGCTCTCTTATCTCTTCCATTGAATACCTCTCCTAAAAGGGGCAAAGGCAGATCTTTTTCGCTCTACATTAATTTGATGCACAAATCCTCAATCATCCATCAGACTCATCCATTTTCATTACTATTTCCCAGGACCTCCTCCAGGTGGAGGGCATCACTGATGATTTGCTCATGGTCAAAGGCAAGCCTGGGCAGCTCCTCTCGAGGGAAGACCTGGGCAGACCGGGCGTCTGAGCCGGATTGGAGCCTGCCGCTCGCCCGGGCGAGAAAGGCCACAGAGACCACATGGCCCCTTGGATCGCGGGCGGGATCGGAGTAGACGCCCACCAGCCCCAGCAGATTGATATCAAGCCCCGTCTCCTCCCGAGCCTCCCTTATCGCTGCCTCTTCGACCATCTCCCCTATCTCCACAAAGCCGCCAGGCAGGGCATAGCAGCCTTGATAGGGCGGGTTGTTCCTCCTTATCAGCACAATCCCATCCGGGAAGAGTATGACTGCATCTGCAGCCAGCAGGGGGGTTTTAATCTCTCTTTTCATCTCATTCCTCAGGCCGCACTCAATATGCTATTATTATCTATCAGTTACATCCATAACACAACCAAAAGCCTTATCTACGTCGAGAGCCGGGGAGATATACGGCAAAGGTCGATAATATGGATCCCTCCTACCCTACATCCAGTCGGCCTTCGTCCATCTTTTTATCCTTCAGGAAGAGGCTGAAATACAGATAGTGACCTTACTCATCCTCATGCCATCTTACGTATTGAAGCTTGGAGGGAGCCTCATCGAAACCTCCCGGGATCTTATGCGCGTCCTGATCTCCCTCGCGAACGAGGAGGACTACAGCTTCCTGGTGGTGCCTGGGGGAGGGCCGTTTGCCGATCTGATCCGTGAGATTAACGCCAAAAGGGGCTTGGGCGATGAGGCCGCCCATTGGATGGCAGTACTGGCCATGGAACAGTATGCCTTTTTCCTTGCAGATGGAAATGGAGCCAGTCTCAGCTCCGAGGTTCGCATTCCAGAAAAAAGGGAGGTGAATGTCCTTCTCCCCTATCGAGCCCTGACCGAGGATGACTTTTGCCCGGAGCATTCCTGGGACTACACCTCCGACTCCATAGCTTTGCTGGTTGCAGCCAGGCTGGGCCTGCCCCTGATCAAAGCCACAGACGTGGATGGTGTGTTGATCGATGGAACGGTGGCAGAGGAGCTTTTTGCCCGCCAGCTCCTGGGAAGAGAAAGCTGCATCGATCAGGGCACCATTAAGCTTCTATTGGGGGATCTTTCGGGATTGAGAATGTGGGTGCTTAACGGCACCGATCCGATCTCATTTGCAATAGCGTTGAGATGCAGAAAGGGCGGCACGTTTATCAATGGACAGAAGCTTTCCCCATCCTATTGATCAATGGGAAGGTTTATACAGAGAAATAGGTCTACCAGGGAGGAGATAATATGAAGGAAGAAATGCCAGAGAGATGCATATCATGTGGCATTACGCTGACCGGCGTGGGCGGAGCAAGGTTTCCCTGCCCAAGCTGCGGAACCGTGATTGCCAGATGCAATAAATGTAAAAAACAGAGCAATGTCTATACCTGCAAGGCCTGTGGCTTCACAGGACCATGAGGTGAAAGTAATGGGAGACGCAGCAGTAAGAATGAAGGTTATGCCTGAGAGCACAGATGTAGACCTGGAAAAGCTGGCTGAGGATATAAGGAAAGCCGTGCCCAGCTTCGCCAGAATGCATGCCATCGAGCAAAAACCAATTGCATTTGGCCTCAAGGCTCTGATCGTTGTGACCATCATGGATGACAAGGGCGGCCGCAGCCCGGATGAGATCGAGGAAGCGGTGAGAAAACTTCCCGGCGTGGAGTCCGTGGAAGTGGAAGAGGTCGGTCTGATCTAAAACCACCTCTATCGTTTTGGGAGACAATTTAGATCCAGGCAGATCCAGGATCATTGGGCTTGTAGATCAGTGGTAGATCGCCGCCTTCGCAAGGCGGAGGCCACGGGTTCAAATCCCGTCAAGTCCATTCCCATCAAGTCCATTCCTCTCAGGTCAATCCTGAACTGCACGACAAGCCAGTCCAGTAGCAAATTACTTAAATTTTAGTGACCAATGAGTTGCTAATGCCGCTGGCCATTAATAGCACGGAAAAGCCCAGAAAGGATTCCATCCTTGCCAGCCATGGCTCGCGAACGGGAGGCAAATATATGATAGAGCTGGAGCTCATAGCCGCTAAGGAGATACTGGCTGAAGTCTTCGACATAACAATTGCCGAGGCTGAGGATATGATCAAGCAGCGCAGCCAGGAGAGAACCCTCTGGCCGGAGAAGTTTGGAGATAATGATATATCATTGCAGTAAGAGAGTATAGACCGATGGGAACGCTGACTAGATTAATAAAATTGGCAATGAGTGCAGCTCTGGCAAATAAGGTGATCAGAGGGACACTGGCAAGTGGTCTGGCCAGGTCCATGAGATGGTTCACGAAGCCCTCAACCAGGGCCAAGGCGGAGTCCTTTGTATCCGGCGCATCGAAAGAAAATCCTGGGGCAAGGTCCAGCCCTCTGCCCACACTATTCGAGGCAATGATCGGCCTGTTGCTATGGAGATACAAAAAAGTCCGCTGGATCGCCGAATTGCTTGCATTCTCCGGCCTGGGTGCGCTTCTTCTGGATATGCTCGGGAAAAAACAGAGCCGCCCCGGTGATCAAGGCAGCGGAAGAAGCAGCCAGAGGGGTCGGGTCATCGATGTGGATGAGTATGACGTGATCGAAGAGGACAGATAGCAGGAAGCAATTAATGGGCCTCTTTGCACGCACCGCCCCCAAAGGCAAAGGCCAGGACTCAATTTTTATCAAAGTGGTAGTTGGCGAAGAGCTGCAGGATCTTTTCAGGGAGCTTTCTCGCCTGGGCCTTGCCCGGAACATTAAATTCTACCTAATAGAGTCGCAAGAAAAAGGTTGTGGCATGTCAGCTTCAGCGATCTGCACAGAAGCCTTTGAGATAGAGGTGAGACCTTGGCAAAGATACTGATAAGAGGCGGGGATCTGGACCTGGTTGAATACGAGTTCCAGCCCTTTGTCCCGGGCCAGTGCATAAAAACCCTGGGATTGGAAAAAGACTACCAACTCACTCCGGTTTCAGGGAAGGTAACGGTAACCGCTCCTGGTCGCATTCATCTGACTGTGCTGGACATGAACCGCTTTGCCCCCAACCGGCCGGGGGGAGGAGGAATGGGCTTTGCCCTGCAGATCTACTGCTCTGCCCAGGTGGAATGCATCCCATCCGGGTTGGAGATCGACTATTCTCGGGAACCTATAATCCGCCATTTTGCAGAGGTATTCAGAAAGACGGTCCGCTACGAGGGCGGATTCAGAATTGTGGTCCGCGACCACCAGAAAAAGCATGTAGGACTCGGCTCCACCGGATCGGTCCTTTTAGCTTTAGGCCATGCCATGAACACCGCTTTAGGCTCCCCCCTGAATAGAGAACAGATACGCATGCTCATAGGCCACAACTATGTGGAGGAGACCGAGGACGGCAGGGTTACAAACGGTTTTGAGACCGGCGTGGGTCCAGCGGCAGCAACTTACGGAGGCATGGTAATTACCGGCGACGAGCTGGCCCTGGTCTACCAGCACCGGTTTGCCGAAGGGAAGAACGTCTTCATCACCATCCCCCCCACCATCGTCTCCTCTGCTGGCCGCTCGGAGTTCGATCTGCTCATGAACCGGGCCAGGAACCTGGATTATCAGGACCGGGAGCTAAAAGCCTATCTAATGATCATGGACCTCATCCCCGCCCTGGAGAAAAACGACCTGAGAAAGATAGGAGACACCATCTGGGAGATAGAGTTCCGGGGCTCGAAGAGGGCCGAGGTGGAGCATCATGGCTTTGAGATCTATCGCTACATGAGCATTCTGCGAGATGCCGACCTGGAGTTCGTGGGGATGAGCTCGGTTGGCCCTTCCATCGCCATAGTCACCGAACGCAGCCGGGATGAGGTGGCGAAGATTATCGAACCGTTGGGCTTGGAGATCGCCGTAGAGAC
>DAIO01000082.1:0-2870 GCA_002498745.1 Methanosaeta sp. UBA533
TGCGCCGGGATGCTGAGAAGCTCACTCTGCCCAGGGAAGGTCTGGCCCAAGCCCTGGTCAGGGAGGCGGAGAAGCTTCAGGCAGCGCTTTATCAGAGGGCAGAAGCATTTGCTAATTCCCGCATCCGGGAGGTGGCAAGCATAGATGAAGCCCGAGCCCAGACCGAGGCAGGGGTGGCCCTAGTCCCCTGGTGCGGTGAGGAGGAGTGCGGCCATCAGCTTGAGGACCAGGTTGGAGCGAACATGCTTGGCGAGCCTCAGTACCAGAGCTTCTCACCCGCAGCCTGCATCGTCTGCGGCAAATTGACCGATAAGCGCACATACATGGCCAGACAATACTGATCCGATTGCCTGGGGAGGATGAGAGAGGATGAAGATACTGGGAATTTGCTCGAGCCCTAGAGGCTCGCGGAGCACCACTCTGCGGCTGGTTCAGGCTGCTTTAGAGGGTGCAGGAGAGAACGGGGCAGAGACTGAGCTGGTCGACCTGTGCCAGCTTGATATCAAGTACTGCAATGCCTGTCAGACCTGCTTTAAAACCGGCAAGTGCGTGCATAAAGATGACTTTCAGGGGCTTTATGAGAAGATCCTTATGGCGGACGGCCTGATATTGGGCTCGCCCAACTACTTCCATACAGTGACCGCCCAGCTGAAGACTCTCATCGACCGGATGGCGGATGCAGTCCACTGCCAGCTCCTGACCGGCAATTACTGCTGCAGCCTGGCCACCGGCGGCAGCAACTATGACCAGGTCACAAGCTACCTGGATAGCTTGATGATCAACTTCGGCGCTTTCGTTACCGGCAGTGCAGGAGCTGAGATGAGCAAAGGCCCCGGTGCCCTGGAGGAGGGGGAGAGGAAGTCCCGCGATCTGGGCCGGGCCTTGGTCGAGGATATTCGCATCAAGCGCGACTACGTCGAGCAGAGGAAGGTGCAGGAAGGCATCCGCTCTTACTTCAAAGAGCTGGTGCGCATGAACAAGGATAACTGGGAGCACGAGTACGAGTACTGGAACAGCATCAACTGGCGCTAGAGCGGGCGAGCTCCAACCCGCACAACTCTTTAATATCTTCCAGGCCTATTAATAATCATGCTGACAGTGGATGAGGGAAGAGCAGCCGTCCGCCTGGCCAGGCGCGCCCTGGCACATTATATGGAAACGAAGGAGGCCCTGGACCCAGAAGGGATGCCGCCTGTCTTTTCCCAGAAGCGTGGCGTCTTTGTAACCTTGCATGAGGATGGGGACCTGCGGGGATGTATAGGCTATCCTCGGCCGGTCTTGCCCCTTGGTCGGGCCATTGTGGATTCAGCGATCAATGCCGGCTTTCGCGATCCGCGGTTCCCTGGCCTGCGCCCGGGTGAGCTGAAGAGGATTGAGCTGGAGGTCACCATTCTCACCGAGCCCCAGGCCTGCACCGGGCTCAAGAAGAACCTGCCCGAGAGGATTCGGGTGGGAAGGGACGGCCTCATCATCTCCAAAGGGCCATTCACAGGTCTGCTGCTGCCCCAGGTGGCGATTGAATGGGGTTTTGATTCCCTGGAGTTCTTGGGCCAGACCTGTATCAAAGCAGGCCTGCCGGCGGATGCCTGGCGGGATGAGGACACCCTGATAGAACATTTCGAGGCGCAGATCTTCGCCGAGGTGGCGCCGGAGAGGGAGGTATTTGAGAAGAGCTTCACTGAGAGTCCCTGCGGTACATAACAATTAAGAGAAATGACTGCGCATCACTTGCCGCTGCAATGAGGGTAGGGTTCGGACCGATGATAACTATCATGCCCATTTTATTCTATGATTTGATCCTAGCGACGCTACCTCTCTGCCTGCACTTGCTTCAAAATTTAATATATCTGCAAAATGGCCTCATTATTATCGCTGGTGCATACCTATGGTAAAATTTTCTCGATAAGAATATCTCTATAAATCTAGCTTTTCATGAAAAAAACCACCAGAACGTATAAATATCATCGAGTGACTAATGGATTATATCCTAAAATGATGATGAGGTGAAATTATTAGGCAAATGGGAGTACTTGTGGTATTGGCCGTAGTGATGCTATCGGTGCCTATTCTGGCACAGGGAATGAAGCCCTGTGGAGCGGTGGACGTTCTGGGGAGGGGCGGAGGCATATTTCAGTCAGAGGCATCTGCGTTCCAGTTCCCTGAGTTCGCAGATACAAACTTCGATCGCCTGACCGTCGGAAATGACAGGGCTTTGGCCTTTGGCGGCATCTGGCGGAGACCTCCTCTGGCCGTAGCCACCAATAACCTGATAATCGAGAAGAATCAGGATTCAGGTGAGTGCGAATGCTGCGGTCCCGATTCCTGCCAGGAATGCTGCTTGAAGGTCAACATGGAGCAGATCCGGGTGGGAAATAGGGACGCTCTAGCCTTTGGAGCCGCTGTTGCCACCAACAATGTGAAGATAGTCACCAGCCAGCAATAGATCGGGGTCATCAGACCTGAAGGACGAAAATGAAAAAAATGCTAAAGCCCACTGGCCTCTTGCTGGTGGGGGCCATTTTTATCTTCTCATGCCTCATGCTCAATGCACTGGGATCAGAGGCGGGCCTCCCCGACCTGCAGAAAGAGATGAAAAAGACCCTCTCAGGCACTATGGATAAACCATATGGAAGCGCAATAGGGAAGTTCAAGGTAAATGGAGAGACGATCACTCTCCCCTGGTCAGTGCGAGGTACATCGGCGCTTCGGTCGAAAGCACTTTTTCTCTGGCCATTGCCTTCAAGAGAAGATATAGCGCTGAATGAAACCGACTCGAAGAGGGTGGTTTCAGACCTGACGGCAATCAATACCGACCGGGAGCGAGAGATTATCTACGACGGCAGCCAAGACTGTGATGCTGGGTCGGAGGA
>DAIO01000098.1:0-8543 GCA_002498745.1 Methanosaeta sp. UBA533
TTTAAGCATAATCGACACAGCAGATAGACCTGAAAGCCCAGGTGCTCCAGAGCCTTGATGGCTTCTTTAGCCGAGACTACCGGAAGCTTGGGCAAATCGCTCGACCTCTATGTCAAGGAATGAGAGCTTTCGCCCTTTGGGTGCCAACTCCAGGAGGACCTGATAATGCTCTTCAAGGCCTTTCTTAAGGTTAGAGATCGCTTCGTCTTCTGTAAATCCTTGATCAGCTACATTTGTGATCAGGTCAATTGCCACGAAGTATTTTCCTTCTTTATGGATCTGGATTAGGGTCTTCATTTGGTCTTTATTTTATGCATGTTTCCTGATAAAGTTGATGCCTGGTCTTCAAAATATCAATTGCGCAGCGAAAAGAAGAATTATAATCCAGGCAACCATGTCGCACCCCGCCTCGAAGGTGCGCGAGCCCTCGGTATTCGACAGACACTCACCCCAGCCGGATCCAAGGCTCCAGGATTACTGATATCACAAATCCACTCAAACATTATTTATCTTGACATAGCGCTAATGTCATCATTAAGAGGTTAGTATATCTGAGTATCCGGCCATAAAGATCCAGGTGATCTACGAGGGAGATGTCTTCAAACCACTAAAGGATATAGATTTGCAGTAGGGAACGAAGGCGGTAGTTGTTCTCAAGCCGGGAAGAATCCTGGATGTGGCCAGAAGACACAGAATCAAAGTGCAAAGAGATGTGGTGACGGAGTTAGTCGGAGAGAGACGATGATAGTAGTGGATGCATCTATAATTTAAAATAGTTCCTGTAGCTCTTCTCTTTTTATTCCTGCATCTTCCAAAATCTGTATGAGTGTGCCTCTTGCTATATCCTGGTTGCTATGGTAAGGAACTGTGACCCTTCTTCTGAGGAGTTAGAGATGGCAGCTTAGGCATGGGCCTCCACTGTCAGCCTGCACTCGATGAGATCCTCTTCCACAGGAATCGTCTCGCCGTCTTCTATCAGGCTTTCAATATAGCCGTTGATTGCATCCCTGGCCATATCTATCGCCTCTTCCACTGTCTTTCCATAAGTGATGCACCCGGGAAGTGCCGGGACTAAAACAGTATAGCCGCCTTCAGGTTCCTTGCGCAGAATGATCCGATAGCTGAGAGTTCTCATATCCAATATAGGTCCCTGACAAATGAAATATAACTTGCGGCTATTGGGGGATCACTCAGGCCAGCGTCTTCAGCAAGACCACCGCCGGTATCTCGATATAGCAGGGGTGCAAGCTCCGAGGAGACAATAGTCCCTATTCCATGCTGAATTAGAGCTCCCTAATGACTGCCATCATAAATCCATTTTTGATGGGCACACTATGCTTTTGTCCTATGGAATTGATCAATGGCAGATATTGCTGGTTTTCCATGTTCGAGATAAACCATCTCAAACTCATCCTCAGAGACTATCGTTCCAAAGCCACATCCCTTACTCTCGGCGATGTATACCGTTTTGTTATCCGCACCAATTGCTCCCGCAAAGGCCTCTACAACCTCTTCACCATCTCGCATAAACGTTATATTTCCTGTGAAGAGGCGGTCATTCTGCTCGACGACAGCAAGAACAATCCGGTCGTCTTCCACCAGATCATGAACACCATCTTCAACAAAATATGCCGGCGCATATCCCGTCCAGTTGCCCACGAGGTCAGGAATTTGAGCCGCACAGATCCCCGTAATCAGGATGATCAAAAATATTAGCCAAATCCTTAGCATTGATCTCATAGTACCACCTTGATTATAGCGGGAATCCATTTATATTTCAATGGCGGTTCCATAGTTCCAATTGGGCAGGTCAATGAGTCCGCCCAGAGAGACTGGATGATTTCCGTGTTCCGGAAAAACGGCAGTGATCGGTCCGAGGCATATCCCGTCCTTAAGGCTTGGTGGCCGAGTGCTGTTTTATGGCAAAAATCATCAGCTTGCAATGGCCAGGCCTCAAAGCCAGCGTGCAATCAATTTATATGGAATCGTGGTCTATTATCATCTCGGTACATAAGATCCAGCGTGAGAGAAACATACTAAGGCAATAATGCGCAAATATCTATGCAAAATGAGCATTCGGCAAATCGCCAGCACTCCCATCCGGGACTCTAATTGAAACCATTTATTCATTTAGAATTCTGTGATCTTCTCTCCAGGTGTTGTCCAGACTGCATTGCAGTAGACGCATCGAGCTTCCTCAAGCCAAACCAGGTGTCAAGAATTGATTCAGAGCAAAAATCGAATTTATAGGACCTTAAATCGGCTAAAGGCGCGCTTCGACAGCACTGCTTTCCCATTTCAGCACAGCTATGAGCAGCCGCAACGATCCGAGTTGTCCAGTACCCGCCAGCTGGAAGGCCATGCAGCGGAGCTCGCAGAACGCCATGAGGTAGACCCTATGCCTGGCAAGGATTTGCTCTTGCCAAGGCTGGCTGAGAACGAAGCGATCCTTCTCAAGGCAAACGAGCTGCTGACTGGAGCGGTGGCGGCGGATCTCAGGATTACGCCTGCCTCAGAGGAGTTTCTGGACAACTTCTACATGATGGAAGAGCAGATTCTCATGGCCAGGCAGCATCTGCCCAAAGGCTATAGCAAAGAGCTGCCGCATATGCTTAATGGATCGCTGGCCGGCTACCCGCGCATTTATGATATTGCCAAAGAGCTAATCGTTCGTACCGATGGCCGGGTGGATGCAGAAAGCCTGAAGCGTTTCGTGGATGCTTATCAGACAAAATCCGTTTTAAATCTGGGCGAGCTCTGGGCGGTAGCAATCATGCTCCGCCTGGCATTGATCGAGAACCTGCGGCACATCTCTTTGCGAATCATTCAGGACAGGATCGACCGCAACCTGGCCAATCGCTGGGCGGTTCAGATCATCAAGACGGCAGAGATAGAGCCGAAGGGCTTGATTATTGCAGTGGCCGATCTGGCCCAGTCGGATCCTCCTTTGTCCAGTGCATTTGTAACCGAATTTGCCCGAAGGCTAGAGGGACAGGGACAGGCTATGACTCTCCCTCTATTCTGGATTGAAGAGCGTCTCTCCGAGTTAGGAAAGTCCATCGGACATCTGGTCCAGGAGGATATAAAGCAGGCACCTGCTGATAAGGTCTCCATTGCTAATAGCATCGCAAGCTTTCGTTTTCTTGGCTCCATGGACTGGAGAGGATTTGTGGAGGGGACGAGCGTTGTCGAGAAGGTACTCCGCACGGATCCTGCAGGCATATACGTCAAGATGGATTTTGCCACTCGGGATCGCTACCGCCATACAGTGGAGCGCATTGCCAAGCGCAGCCTGCTGACTGAAGACGATATCGCCTATAGAGCAGTAAATCTGGCCCAGGAGAGTGCCAAGTCCAAAGGGATCGACGATAGAAGTGCACATGTTGGCTTCTATCTGATAGATAAGGGCCTGCCCTATCTGGAGAGAGAGGCGGATTTAAGCCTGTCCTTAATCGAGTCCGTTAACAGTACCCTGCGCCGGTTCCCTCTGCTCTTCTATATCGGCGCTATAATGATTGTGACTGCCCTCGTCATGATCACAGCACTTACATATTCTCATAATCTTGGATCAATTGGATGGGTGCAGATCGTAGCTTTTATTCTGCTGGTGATCTGCATAAGCAGTCCTGCAGTAGAACTAGTGAACTGGCTGGCAACAATGGTCGTTCGTCCACATGCTCTGCCCAGAATGGACTTCTCTTCAGCCATTCCCGATGAGATGAGGACACTGGTGGTGGTACCATCAGTTCTGTCAAACCCAGAAAAAGTCGATGACTTGCTGGAGGGGCTTGAGATCAGATACCTGGCAAACCGGGATCACAACCTTCACTTCGGCCTCTTGACCGACCTGGTTGATGCCAAGCATGAGGTGATGCCAGAGGATGAGCACCTGCTGCTCAAGGCCAGTCAGGGAATCGAAGCGCTCAATGAAAGATACCATGAGAGCATCTTCTTTCTCTTTCCCCGTTTGCGCGTGTGGGACTCTAAGGAGGAGATCTGGCGGGGCTATGAGAGAAAGAGAGGCATACTCGAGGAGCTAAACTTTTTATTGCGAGGCGGATCCGAAAACAGCTTTTCTGTGATAACAGGCGACGTATCAATCCTCCCAGGGGTAAAATACGTCATTACAGTTGATGAAGATACCATGATGCCATACGAATCAGCCCGGATTCTTGTGGAGACCATGGCTCATCCCCTCAACCACCCCAGGTTCGATAAGGATAAGCGGTATGTCGTCGAAGGCTACAGTATACTCCATCCTCGCTTGAGCTCAGGCATGAATGAAGCAGGAAGGTCGCGGTTTGTGAAGCTCTTTGGAGGAGAGCCGGGAATTGATCCCTATACCCGAGAGGTCTCGGACGTCTACCAGGACATCTTCGGAGAAGGATCATTTACTGGAAAAGGTATCTACGATGTGGATGCTTTCTCCCAGTCACTAGGCGGACGCTTTCCAGAGAATCTGATCCTGAGCCATGATCTTCTGGAGGGCAGCTACGCCAGAGCGGCACTGGTCAGCGACGTCCAGTTCTATGAGGACTATCCTTACCATTACGCCTCAGACGTTAGCCGGAGGCATAGATGGATCCGGGGAGACTGGCAGATTGCCAGCTGGCTTCTCACCCGCGTGCCAGGTCCAGGTGGTATGGTCATGGACAATCCAATCTCAGGGCTATCCCGGTGGAAGATCTTCGATAACCTCAGGCGAAGCCTTGTGGCGCCCGCCCAGATCTCTTTGCTGCTATTGGCATGGGTAGCCCTTCAGCACCCTATCTTCTGGACCTCTATGGTAGTTGGAGCAGTTCTTGCTCTGCCTGTGCTGGCTTCCATCCGGACAATATTGAGCAAGTCTGAAGAGCTCTTTTTATACAAGCATCTGCATTATGCAGGGAGGGCAATTGCCAGATATCTGGCACAGGCAACTCTCAGCCTGATATTTCTGCCTTTTGAGGCATACTTCAGCCTTGATGCTGTTGTGCGCACCGGAGGGCGGATGCTATTCACCCATAAGCGACTCTTGGAATGGAACACCTCAGGCAGCGCCAAAAACCGCGGCCAGAGCAATTTGAGTGGATTCTACCGGTCGATGTGGATAGCCCCGGCAGTAGCTATCAGCCTGATATCTTATCTAGCGTTTTGGCGCCCTGGTCTGCTGAGCATTAGCTGGCCGCTACTGGCATCCTGGATCCTCGCGCCTGCCGTTGCCTGGTGGATAAGCCTGCCCCTTGATACGCCCAGGGCAGAATTGACCCCGGATCAGACGCTCTTTTTGCGCAAGCTTTCCAGAAGGACCTGGAGGTTCTTTGAGACATTCGTTACGCCCAAAAGCCACTGGCTTCCGCCGGACAACTATCAAGAGAATCCGCGCTCTGTGGTGGCGGACGGCACCTCACCTACGAATATGGGATTGTCGCTGCTTGCGAACCTGACCGCATACGATTTTGGCTATATCTCTGCGGGAAGGTTGATAAGGCGGAATTCTAGTGCCCTGGATACAATGAAAAACCTGGAACGGTTTCAGGGTCATTTTTATAATTGGTATGATATTAAAAAATTAAAGCCGATGATGCCCAGATATATCTCAACTGTTGATAGCGGTAACCTGGCAGGTCATCTCTTGACCTTAGAGCAGGGCCAGCTCGAGCTAATAGACCAGAAGATTCTGTCAGATCGTGCATTTTGCGGTCTGGAGGATACTCTGGATATAATGAAGGATGCAGCCACCATGGGCGGCGAGTCAGCAGAGGACCAGAAAAGAATTGCACCCTTCCAAGTGCTCGAACAGATTGGTCGATTAAAATCTGAGATCGAGTCGCCCCCAGAGAACCTCTCTGCGGCCTGGCAGTTGCTGGACCGGCAAGCAAAAGTAACGGCATCGATGATAAGCTTAATTGAGCGGGAAGAGAATAACGATCTGTTGTGGTGGGCCAGAGCTTACAAGCGGCAGCTCCGGGATCAAAAGAGTGATCTGATCTATCTTGCCCCGTGGCTCATGCTGCCCATCTGGATACAGAAGCACCCAATTCCCGAGGAAATTCCTGAGCGTGAATTGAATGAGCTGGCTGGAACGAGAAGCGAGCTGGAAGCTGAGCTGCTCGGACTTGACGGTACTCCAATTTTAAGAAAGATCCCAGAAGTGTCCGAAAAAGTGGCAGGGGTTATAGATCAAATCATCAGATGCTTTGCAGAAGACTGCCAGGAGGAACGAGATTGGCTAGAGGAGCTGAGGTCAAAGACAACTGATGCCAGGAGGCGTGCAGACGAGAGGATTGCGTCTATTGAAAAGCTTGCTCAGATCTGCGGCGAACTGTCAGAAATAAAATATGACTTCCTCTTCAATAAGTCGCGTCGGCTTCTTTCTATCGGCTACAATATCGAGAACTTAGAGCTTGATGAGAGCTGCTACGACCTCTTAGCATCCGAGGCCAGGCTATGCAGCTATGTGGCCATTGCCCAGGGTCAGCTCCGACAGGAGCACTGGTTTGCTCTGGGCCGCATGCTCACCATAGCAGGAGGAGATTTCGCTCTGCTCTCCTGGGGTGGGACAATGTTTGAGTATCTCATGCCGCTATTGATTATGCCGACTTATGGAAACACACTTCTTGATCAAACCTGTATCTCGATAGTCAAGCGGCAGATCGAATACGGACAACAACGAAAAGTTCCCTGGGGCATCTCAGAATCTGGCTACAGTGTCGTTGATGTCAATCAGATATATCAATACAGGGCTTTCGGAGTCCCGGGCCTTGGACTGAAACGTGGGCTGGCCAACGACCTGGTAGTAGCGCCTTATGCCTCCGCAATGGCCCTGATGGTCCTTCCTCAAGAGAGCTGCGTCAATCTGAAGCGTTTGGCACAAGAGGGTTATCTGGGAGAATACGGCTTCTACGAAGCTATCGATTATACCCCATCCCGTCTGACCCAGAATCAGAAAAGCGCTATAGTCCAGTCCTTCATGTCCCACCATCAAGGGATGAGCCTTCTCTCTTTGGCTCATGTCCTGTTGGACCGACCAATGCAAAGACGATTCATGGCCAATCCCATCTTCCAGGCTGCAGATCTGCTTCTTCAGGAAAAGATCCCTCTGGCCAAGGCATTTTATCCTCATGCCGCGGAGGCATCGTCATCAATCTGGAGGGCGGGCATGCTGGAGCGCAAAGGCTCTGTGCGAGTCTTCAGTGATCCGAGCAGTGCCTTTCCCAATGTGCATCTTCTCTCCAATGGTAAATACAATGTGATGATCACCGGTTCTGGTGCAGGCATTAGCCGGTGGAAGGATATTGCAGTCAACCGTTGGCATGGCGATGCTACCTTGGATAATGAGGGACTGTTCTTCTATATCCGTGACCTGGAGAACAATGATTTCTGGTCGGCAGGATATCAGCCTGCATGCAGAGATTCAAGAGCTTATCAGGTCATATTTGAGGGATCGAAGGCAGAGATTCGGTCAATAATTTGGGGAATTGATGCCCGCACCGAAATTGTAGTCTCGCCTGAGGACGACGTTGAGTTGAGGACAATCAGTCTCACCAACCGTTCATCTGCAAAGCGGAAGATTGAGCTGACAAGCTATGCAGAGGTCGTTCTTACGGCCCTGGCCGCTGACGCGACTCATCCGGCTTTCAGCAACCTATTCGTGGAGACGAAGATCCTGCCCAAAAATTCTGCTATCCTGTGCACTCGACGACCGAGGTCTGAGGATGAGAAAACGCCCTGGATGCTGCATATGATGGCGTCGAAGAATGTTGCAGATGATCCGATCTCTTTTGAGACGGATAGGTCCAGGTTCATAGGCAGAGGAAGAGACGTCGCCGATCCTGTGGCAATGACAGGAACGGCGAGTCTATCAAATAGCGAGGGCCCCGTCCTGGATCCGATAGTCTCCATCAGGTGTACAGTTGCGATAGATCCAGGCGAGACAATGCGGGTGAACTTCATCACCGGAATTGCAGAGACGGAAGACGAAGCCATTAACCTGATCGAAAAATACCATGACGTACGAATGGTCGAGCGCGTACACAACCTGGCCTGGACCCACAATCAAATGATCATGCAGCAGCTCAACATGTCTGATAGTGATATTCACCTTTTTATGCGCCTTGCCAGCGCAATAATCTATCCCAGCTCAAACTGGCGGGCAGGCTCGGGCGTTCTCATGAAAAATCAGCTTGGCCAGTCAGGCCTGTGGGCTTTTGGCATATCAGGCGATTTCCCAATTGCCCTCCTTCGGATCACGGATCGGTCCAATATCAATCTCGCCCATCAGTTCCTGAGGGCTCATGCCTACTGGCTGATGATGGGAATTTCTGTGGATCTGGTGATCTGGAATGAGGATAGCTCGGGATATCGGCAAGAGCTCTATGATGAAATTATGGGTCTGATCTCCGTCAGCACAAGTGCATTTGACCCGAAGCGATTTGGTGGAGTTTATGTAATACAAGATGACCAGGTATCTGAAGAGGCCGGAGTCCTGATGGAGGCCGTGGCCAGTGCCATATTCACCGATTATCGGGGGACATTCGAAGAGCAGCTCAAACGCGAGAGGA
>DAIO01000194.1:0-7451 GCA_002498745.1 Methanosaeta sp. UBA533
GCAGTTCACCTCCCGCAAGGTAGCAGCCCAGATGAATGTGGCGGACAACATCGAAGAGGGATCTGTCTACATCACAGTCACTGGAACCTCCGCGGAGATGGGAGACGACGGTGCAGTGGGCCGGGGCAACCGGGCCAATGGCCTCATCACCCCCAACCGGCCCATGAGTCTGGAGGCGACCTGCGGAAAGAACCCCATCAACCACGTCGGCAAGATCTATAACCTGCTGTCCATCGAGGCGGCAAAACAGATCGCCGCCGAGGTCCAGGGAATCGAAGAGGTCTACATCAAGATGCTCTCCCAGATAGGAAAGCCCATCGACGAGCCCCATATCGCCAGCGTGCAGATCGTCCCCAAGGAAGGAGTGGACATAAAGTCATTGCAGGATGGGGCCACCGAGATTCTGGACGACTGGCTGGGGAGCATACCAAAGCTGCAGCAGATGCTCTTCCGGGGAGAGCTCAGCACATACTGAGATCTCAACAATTTTTTGGCTCCCCGCTATTTAATATGAGTGAAAGCCATTTTTTTTTGAAAAAATAGCATAGCCCAGGGCAATAGCTATCTCAGGATGATTTTCAGCCGTTCCACAATGAGGCGGAAGATATCCGCGGCCGGTGTTTCTCCCTCTACGAAGGTCTGGCCGGCATCGCCCAGAGAGCAGACCTGGGGATCGATGGGAATGGATCCCAGAAATCTCACATTCATCTCCTCTGCCATTCTCTCCCCGCCGCCGCTCTGGAAGATATCGATCCGTTGATGGCAGTGGGGACACATAAGGCCTGCCATGTTCTCGATAATTCCAATAACAGGAAGCTTCATCGCCCTGACCATGTTCACTGCTTTGCGGGAGTCAAGCAGGGAGACCTCCTGAGGAGTGGTGACAATTATCGCCCCAGCAAGGTCGGGGATGAGCTGCACCACGCTTAATGGCTCGTCGCTTGTGCCAGGCGGGAGGTCTATGATCAGAAAATCGAGCTCTCCCCAGTCTACATCCTGGATGAACTGCTTGATGGCTGCCATCTTCATCGGACCCCTCCAGACCACAGGGGAGTCCGGGCTGGAGAGGACGAGGGCCATGGAGGCCGCCTTGATACCGCCGGCATCGGCCGGTCTTATCCCCTCATCTCCCATCACCAGACTCTGATCCTCAATTCCCAGGAGCTTTGGAATATTGGGGCCGGTGATATCGGCGTCCAGAATGCCGACCTTAAATCCATCCAGCAAGAGAGCTCGAGCCAGGTTGACAGATACCGTGCTCTTGCCCACTCCACCCTTGCCGCTGGCGATGATGATCTTATGTTTTATCCTGCTCCCCTGGTCAACTTCGCATGTGACTGCTTCGGCGCTATTCTGGCTGGGGCAGGTGCCTCTCTCTGAGCATGTCTCGCAATTATCGTTCTTCTCAGTCATCTAAAACCATCTTTTTCAATTTTATCTATCCCTTATATGCTACTCTGAAAGCAGAGCTTTCCTCCATCGATCCTTCTTGTGATCAGACCATCGTGCTCCAGGATCTTGAAGTATTTGATGGCATCGCTATCAGTAAGATCATGAAGGCGGCAGATCTCCTCCAGAGTGCAGGGCGAGCTTTTCAGGCTGTCCATGATCCTATCCTGTATTCCTGAGGGGACCCTCCAGTCCCAGTCGGGAATCAGCTCCGCTCCCGGAAAGATCTCCAGCATCCGAACCATCTCCTCCTCACTCAGGGGCTCTACCGGCTCTGCCGGAGTCCTGACCACGGTGTTCAGCTGGATTCTGTCCGGCTCAGTTGATTCCGCCGCCCGGGCTATGAGATCTGCCTCATGGTCGTTGATCCCGGCCACCAGCATCACCTCAAGCCAGATCTCTCCCGAGTACTCCCGGCGAAACTCCTTGAGGCCCTGAACTATCTCCTCGATCTTCAAGCCCGGATCAGGCCGGTTTATCGCCTGGAAAGCTGCAGGAGAAGCGGCATCAAGGGAGGGAAGGACTATATCCGCTGCTGCAACCTCCTTTCGAACTGCAGGGCTGGTAAGAAGGGTGCTGTTTGTGATCACCGCCACTGGACGGGAGACCGTCTCTTTGGCGAAGGCCACCACCCTTCCCAGATCCTGGCTCAACGTCGGCTCTCCAGAACCGGCAAACGTCAGGTAGTCGAAGGGCTCATTCCTCTTCTCCCTGATCTCCTGCAGCACATTTTGCGGAGGGACAAACCGTCCACGTCTGCAGGTCAGGCAATCGGTCCGGCCCAACTCACAGTAGACGCAGTCCAGGTTGCAGGTCTTGTGCCTGAGCAGGTCCACCCCCATGGATAGCCCCAAGCGGCGGGAGAGCACAGGTCCGAATAGATATCCCATGTTTTCTGTTCCTGTCTAATGCTGCCGAAGCAGTCCATTAACGCTTAAACATTTGCATGCGATATTTTGTCTCTGAATTATATTTGCACAAAGCTTAATAGACTGCGCTGCCCATGAATCGGCATGGACAAGGCTCATGAACTCATAAAGAAGCTCGGCCAGAGCGATGACTATTTTGAACGTCAGAAGGCAGCATGGGCCCTGGCAAACCTGGGTGAAGAGGCGGTTGATGCCGTTGCTGAAGCCCTGGAGAAGGGCGAGTTCTCAGACCTGCGCTACAAGTCCGCCTGGATCCTTGGCAAGACGGGATCTGCCAGGGCGTTAAAGCCTCTCTGTTATGCCCTGCTCAGTGATCCGGATCATGTGGTTCGCGAATGGAGCGCAGCCGCTATGGAGGCCCTGGGCAATCAGGAGGCAGTACAGCCTCTGGTTTTGGCCATGAAAAGAGACGGCTCCAGGGATGTGCGCTTAAGGGCGGCGATGGCCCTCCGCGCTTTAGAGGCAGCAGAGGCTTTCAGAGATCTTCTGAGCTATGGCGATCCCGAGGTCCGGGGGATGGCCACCACCGGCCTCGCGAAGATCGGCTATGCTCAATCCCTGCCGGATGTGGCCCGGCTGATAACAGACGAGGATGCCGAGGTGAGGCGAAGGGCGGCAGCCTGCATGGGAGAGATAGCCAGCGAAGAGGGCATTGAACCCCTCACTCGTGCCCTGCAAGATGATGATGTGGATGTGCGCTGTGAGGCCTTAAAGTCCCTGGGAAAGATAAAAGGGGAGAGAGCCGCAGATCTCGCTCTTACCGCTCTGCCGGACAAAGAATGGAAGGTGCGCTATACCGCCGTGACTGCCCTGGGAGAGATAGGACATAACAAAGCCCTAGATGCTCTGATAGAGGTCATGTTCAGCCAGGACGACGAGGAGATCAGAGCCTGGGCCGCCTGGAGCCTGGGCGAAATCGGGGACAAGAGGGCGATAGAGCCGCTGCAAAAGGCTTACAAGACCTGCCCCACTGAGGTGATGAAGAAGGCCCGGGATTCTCTGGTGGAGGTGTTTGGAGAGGAGGTCTAGCTCCGACTTCACCATTGTTGTTCAGAGGTCATCTAGAACTCTCTTCAGATGCTCTTTGCTCCGCCTGATCTCCTCCAGGCTTGGGGAGTATCCATCCTGCTCCGCCCGGACCTCTTCCATCGCCCGGGTTAAAATCTCCATAGTCTCCACTGACCCCGGACAGGACGGATTTACTACTACCTGATCGGAAGAGCCGTAGACCCCCAGGAAGGGAAAGATGCGGCATGACCAGGGACGGGCAGCATAGACCTTGCAGCCTCCGGCCTTACGGTCATAGAACTTGCAGGGCAGGATGTGCTTGAAGTCCAGAACTCCTGGCTTCTTGGGATCGGGAATGGTGTACTTTTTTAGGGCCCTGTTCAGGGGGATTTTGAGCTGCTTTGCCAGTTGTGCAGCATCCTCGGGCCGCAGGCGGATGGGGTCTCCGGTGGTGCAGCATGCCCCGCACCGCTGACACCGGAAAAGAATGTGGCAGGCCATGCGGGTGTAGTCCGTTGCCGTATACTTTGTCACATTAAATTCTTTGAAGACCTCCCCATCTGGGAGAATCATGGCCCGAAAGAGCAGAATAGCGACCTCTTGAGGATCTTCTTCTGGTTGGGTCAAATCCGGTTCAGTCATTTATGCACTCACTTCAGATAAGCCACCTTCAGATAGACACCCTTTTCAATCTTGCCCTATCTCTATCTATACCATGAGCAAGGAGGTCGTCCTGATCGGCAGGTCCAATGTCGGCAAATCCACCCTTTTCTGGGAGCTTACCGGAAAGAAGGTCCGGATAGGCAAACGTCCCGGTATCACCCAGTACCCGTTCAAGGCCCGTGTAGGTAACATCTTCTATGTTGATATGCCCGGCTACGGCTTTATGTATAGAACAACCAGAGCCGACCAGGAGAAGACCAAAGACCTGATCGTCCATTATTTTGAAGAGCATGCGAAAGAGATCCTCCTGGCGGTGCAGGTGATCGACGCCGCATCTTTCCTGGACATAGCCGACCGCTGGGAAGGGCGGGGTGAGATGCCGATGGAGATCGAGTTATGGGAGTTCCTGGGCGATTTGGGCCTGTACCAGGTACTGGCGGCAAACAAGATGGACCGCATCGCCAGGGAGGATAGGGATGGAGCACTGGACCTGATCTGTGAGCGGCTGGGGATGCTGCCGCCCTGGACCCAGTGGCAGGATAGGGTTGCCCCCATCAGCGCCAAACGCGGCCAGATCGAGCCCCTTCGATCCATCATCTCAAAAAAGGTGTCCGTAGCCTGATTAGAGCAGGGGAGCGGGCGGTATTCCCTGGGCCTCAAGCTCCTTTAGATCCATTTCTTCCGGTAGAAGTATGCCAGCATCACCGCCACCACCAGGAGCATAAGCACCAGGACTGCAGGATATCCATAGGGGTGCTCCAGCTCCGGCATGTGGGTGAAGTTCATGCCATAAAGCCCTGCCAGGAAAGTCAAGGGGATGAATATGGTGGAGATGATGGTCAGGAGCTTGATCACCTCATTGAGCTTGTTGCTCAGGCTGGAGAGATAGGTCTCCAAAAGCGAAGCTGACATATCCCTGAATGTCTCGATGTTCTCGATCACCTGGATGGTATGGTCGTACACGTCCCTCAAGTAGATCCTGGTGGTCTCAGATATTAGTTGCGAGTCCATCCTCTGCATGCGGCTTATTGCCTCCCGGAGAGGCCATACTGATTTTCGCAAAAAAAGCATGTCTCGCTTCAGATTGTAGATGGCAGGCAGGATTCCAGGCTCCGGATTGGAGACCACTGAATCCTCCAGCTCCTCGAACCTGTCGCCCAGCTTCTCCATGATCACAAAGTAGTGGTCGACGATCGAGTCGATCATGGAGTAGGCAAGGTAGTCGGCACCCTGCTTTCTGATCCGGCCTTTGGAGGTCCTCAGCCTCTCCCTGAGGGGTCGGAATATATCCACATCCTTTTCCTTAAATGATATTATAAAATTTTTGCCGAAGATTATGCTCACCTGGTCCATGTCGATATTGAAGTCCCCTATCTCATCGTCATCCTCCGCTTCCTCATAGTAGAGCATCTTGAGGACGATGAATATGTAGTCCTCATAATCCTCAACCTTGGGGCGCTGGTCGGTCAGAATGTCCTCCAGGACCAGGGGGTGCAATCCATAGCATGCTCCCAGCTTTTCCAGAGAATACACCTGCCGGGGACAGTCCACGTTGATCCATATCATATAGGGCCGGTCCCGGAATATCAGACAATCCTCAACCTCATTAGTCTCCGTCTCTAGAAAGTGATTCTCATCATACTCTATCACTGTAAACCTGGGCAGCTCTCGAGTCTGTTGCACTTCAGGAGAAAGGGCTGACCCATTGGAAACGGGGACTGAATCAGAGTCTGAGGTCGGGATATCCGGCTCTTTTTCTGATTGGATTGAGGGCGATGCAGAAGGCGATCCAGCAGGCGAGGGCTTGATGGAAGTATCAGCGCTGCTATTGGATTGACGATCTGACGAATAATCCTCTTTTCCCGGTTCCTGCAAGATACTACCTCCTATTTCCTCTGTTTGCTATATCTCTCTTCTAGGCACCTCTTAAATCATCCTCCCAAGAGGGGAAAGATGGTCGTCACCACCAGAAGAACAGTGAGGATGCTCATGATAATGGTTGTGCTCCAGGCGATCAGATTGAAGAGCTTTCCGTTGGTGTATTTTCCCATGATCTTTCTGTCATTGATCAGAATGAGGATGAAAAGCAGCACCATCGGCAGCAAGGATCCGTTGATCACCTCCGAGAGTACCATTATCGCCAGCAGTGGAGCGTTGGGAATCAGTATGAAGATGGCACCAAAGGCGATCAGCAGTGTGAAGAGGAGGTAAAACTGTGGCGCATCCCCAAACCTCTTGTTCAGCCCGGAGTCCCAGCCCATCCCCTCACATAGGAAATAGGCTGTCGAGAGGGGCAGTATGGATGCGGCAAATAGGGAGGCATTGAGAAGTCCGAAGGCGAACAGCCATGCGGAGTATTCGCCAGCCAGTGGGAAGAGAGCAAGAGCTGCGTCCTTCGCCGTCTCAATCCTTATTCCGCCCGCAAAGATGGTAGCGGCACAGGTAAAAATTATGAAATACGATACGACATCCGTGATCAGGCAGCCCACATAAACATCCCACTTGGTGTATTTGTACTCGGAGATCTTGATCCCCTTCTCGACGATGGTGGACTGGAGGTAAAACTGCATCCATGGAGTGATGGTCGTTCCCACGATCCCAATCACCATATATAGGTACCCTGACTCCAGGCTCAGGCTGGGGGTGACCGTCTGGGCGAAAAGGAACTTCCAGTCGGGCTTCAGCATCAACCCGGATATGATATAGGTGATGTAGACCGAACTGGCGATGAGAAATACCCTCTCTAAAGAGCGGCGGTTGCCCATCACCACGATCGACCAGACCAGGACCGCGGCCGCGGGAACGGATACATATTTGCTCACCCCGAATATCTCCATGCTCGCCGCCACCCCGGCGAACTCCGCAGTAGTTGTGCAGAGGTTAGCGATAATGAAACCGAGGAGGAGGACCACCGTCGGCTTGACCCCGAATCGCTCCCGGATGAGATCGGCCAGACCCTTGCCCGTGACCACGCCCATCCGGGCGCACATCTCCTGCACAACGAAAAGGGCGAAGGTTATGGGTATGAGAAGCCAGAGGAGAGAGTATCCAAAATGAGCCCCGGCGATGCTATAGGTTGTGATTCCGCCGGCATCGTTATCCACATTGGCGGTGATTATCCCCGGTCCGATGATGGCCAGGAACACGGCCAGCCTGGCCAGGGATATCTGAGGAGCTCTGCCCCTCAGGCCTATACCCAATTGCATCAGTCCATCCCTCGGATCCTGCGCAGCTTATGGTAGTTCCATGGCATGCGCTTCCTGAGGTCCTCGGGAATTATCTCGTCCAAAGCATCGTCGAAGGTCACTATTCCCAGGATCCTGCCCTCCTCGTCCGCCACGGGGATGCAAAGGAAATCGTACTTGGAGAGGAGGTTTGTGACCTCTTCGATGGTCGAGGTGG
>DAIO01000208.1:0-5118 GCA_002498745.1 Methanosaeta sp. UBA533
AGCATGTGGCCCAAATGGACCTTGCCGCTGGTCTCATAGCCCACATAAGCCCGCGGGCGGCTGGGCTTCTCAAGCAGTCCTTTCAATTCATCTACAGTCACGATCTCTTCTGTATTCCTCATCACCAGCTCGAGCTTGTCCAAATCAGATTCACCAGCCCAGGAAAGGAATAAGGATGTATAATGCTTTTGGTTCTGAGGGTGAGCTTGGGAAAAATGATTAATACTAATTCCGACGATGACCTTTCATGCCAAGGCGGATGTACAAACTTCAGCAGCCATCAATGAGCCGCGAGAAGAATCTAGTGCTGATACTGCTGGCCGTCATAGTGGCCCTAATCCTCTGGAACAGCTTCTGGTCTCTGGCTAAATTAGCACTCTTCATAGCGATAGTCTACATGATCTATTACGCTCTGAAGCGGTATTTCTAAAATAATCAGCCTTTTTTGCCTTTCTCCTGCCATAGAGCTCTTGCCTTTTCCAGATCCTCTCTGGTATTGAGGTTGAAAAAAGAGAGAAGCTCGGGATCCATCGGCAGCAGATGCTCTTTTGAGACCCGATTGACGACCAGCTCCTGCAGGAGAACGTGAATCCTTCTCTCTCCGCTCTCCAAAGCCCTCTGGCAGGATGCTTGCATCTTCTCCCGCTCATAGACGGAATGGAGTGGCTCGAAATATCCATTAGGCTGCACAGGAACTGCCGCCTCATAACCCCTTCCTGGATCCGCCAGCTCAAAAAGCCTCTGGATTACCATCCCGTTCAGAAAAGGAAGATCGCATGCGGCAGCAAAGGCGAACCTGCCCCCGGCCATCCCCAATCCCGCTTCAAGCCCCGCCACCGGCCCGAATCCGCTGACTCTGTCCCAGGTGAAACGAATCAGGATTCGATCTGAATGGGTCTGATCCAAGAGAGCTCTATCCGATACGATCTCCGCTAACCTCTTCGCATGCTCTTGATCTCTGGCCACCACTACAAGCTCATCGGCAGCAGAGAGGAGAGTCATGGCCATCCAGCAGATGAGCGGCCTTCCACCAAACTCCAAGAGGGCCTTCTCCACACCCAGGCGATGGCTGTTTCCTCCTGCCAGGATTATAGCGGATCGCATAGCTTCCAGCCATTCTCCTGGCAGTCCTCCTCCAGGGCTTTCTCCAGAGCCTTTTGGGGGTTGGAGAACATCCTCTCGCTCTTTAATATCACATGCTCCTGGCTGACAGAAGCCGTTTTCTCTGCTGCCTCCTGGAAGATCTTCCGGATCAGAGCCTCATCCACCCGGCCATTGGCCTGAACGACAATCGATACAGCAATCTGCTGGGTGAACCGGTTTCCATAAATGATGCATCCCATAGCTCCGCGATCTCGGATCCTGACCTCCTTCCCGGTGATGTCGACCTGCAGATGGCTCCCAGGGGCGAGGTAGATCCTTCTGCGCCTCTCCAGCTGGGGAGTGATCTCTGTTACCTCCCCCACCAAAAGGTCGCCCCGCCTCCAGACCTTGTCCCTGCCGTCTGTTACCTGCAGGGTGGCCCCAATCTCCATAGCTTTGGCTAATAGAGCCTCATCGTCCGAGATCCGGCCACAATAAAGCTCCTCCTCGAGCTCGGGCCAGCTGCCCAAGAAGGTGATGGAACGCCTATCGCCTCCTATCACCGCTTCCTTGCTCTTGGCCAGGGCGACTACCAGTGACATCTTCTGATCCTTTTCTAAGCCTTTTCTCTATGCCTATTCTTTTTGATCCTATTCCGTTACTGTTGGTCTTTTGTCTGATCCTCTGTGGCGTTCAGGGTCTGCCGAAGGAGCATGGCCACGGTGAGCGGCCCAACCCCGCCTGGAACCGGTGTTATCGCTCCAGCGATCTGGGATACCTCCTCATAGTCCACATCTCCCAGCGTCTTGTCTCCTACCCGGTTTATGCCCACATCAAAAATATAGGCTCCAGGCCGGACCATCTCCTTTTTGATGAGGCCCGGAACTCCTGCTGCCACCACCAGTATATCTGCATCGCGAGTGTGCTCGGCCAGGTCGCGGGTAAAGACATGGCATACCTGCACCGTAGCATTGCGGTTGAGCATCATGGCCGCAAGAGGCTTGCCCACCACATTGCTGTGGCCGACAATGACCACCTCCGTCCCCTCCAGCTTCTTATCAAGCCTCTCTAAGGCATAGATGATCCCCAGAGGAGTGCAGGGCACCAGCCTCTCCGCTCCCAAAAGCAATGCCCCCATATTCCGGGGATGGAATCCATCCACATCCTTCTCGGGCAGAATGCTCATCATCGCCCTCTGAGGATTCAGTCCCCCAGGGAGGGGCAGCTGAAGCAGTATGCCGTTGATATCCTCCCTATGGTTAAGCTCCTCTATTTTGGCGATGATCTCCTCTTCTGTGCTGCTTTCCGGCAAGAGCACGTTCTCGGATCTTATACCCGCTCGGGAGCAGGCGGAGTGCTTGAGACGGATGTACATCTGCGAGGCCGGGTTCTCTCCCACCAGAACTGTAGCCAGGCCGGGGACGATACCCTTCTCGGCGAGCTTTTTCGCCCTCTGGAGAGCCTCCGCCTCCACCTCACCGGCCAGAGCCTTTCCATCTATTATAGTTGTCAGTTCGATCACACCATATCTGGATACAGGGGGAACTGGTCGCAGAGGGCCTTGGCCTCAGAGCGAACCCTAGCTATGGTCTTCTCATTGTTGATGTCGCGGAGCACCCTGGTGATCATATCGGCAATCTGGGCCATCTGTTTCTCTTGCATGCCTCTGGTAGTCATGGCCGGGGTGCCAATCCGAATGCCGCTGGTGATGAATGGTGTGGCCGGATCGAAGGGTATCATGTTCTTGTTCAGGGTGATTCCCGCCCTCTCTAAAGTCTCGTCAGCCACCTTTCCGGTGATGCCCTCTTTCAGCAGCTTGACCAGGAGCAAATGGTTATCTGTCCCGCCGCTGACCAGGTCGAAGTCGTTCTTCAGCAGCCGCTCAGCCAAAGCCCGGGCATTCCTTACAACCCGGAACTGATATTCCTTGAACTCCGGGGTTAAAGCCTCCTTGAATGCCACCGCTTTTGCCGCGATGGAGTTCATGAACGGTCCCCCCTGGGTTCCGGGAAAAACAGAGCGGTCAATGGCCGAAGCCAGCTCCTCTTTGCAGAGGATTAAAGCACCCCTCGGTCCCCGCAGGGTCTTATGAGTGGTGGTGGTGACGATATCCGCATAGGGCACGGGAGAGGGATGAGCACCCACCGCACACATGCCGGCGATATGGGCGATATCCGCCATAACCTTGGCCCCCACGTCATCGGCGATCTCCCTCACCGCCTTGAAGTCGATGGTCCGGGGATAGCTGGATGCGCCCACCACAATGAGCTGGGGCCGGGACTTTCGGGCGATGTCCGCCATCTCGGAGTAGTCGAGCATCTCCGTCTCTCGGGAGACGTTATAAGGGACGATCTTGTACATCTTGCCTGAGAAATTGACCGGGCTACCGTGGGAGAGGTGGCCGCCGTGAGCGAGGTTCATGCCCATGATGGTATCGCCCGCGTTGAGTACGGCGAAGTAGGCAGCCATGTTGGCCTGGGTGCCGCTATGGGGCTGGACGTTCACATGCTCTGCGCCAAAGAGCTTAATGCAGCGCTCTCTCGCCAGATTCTCGGCCAGGTCCACGCAGCCAGTGCCGCGATAGTAGCGTTTGCCGGGATAGCCTTCGGCATACTTATTGGTCATGACACAGCTCTGCGCCTCCATGACCGCTCGACTGGTGAAGTTCTCTGATGCAATCAGGATGATATTATTTCGCTGCCTCTCCAGCTCAGACTGGATCGCGGCTGCGATTTCGGGATCTACAATATCTAGGGATTTCAAATCGAATCACCGGTGCCAATTAGCGAGATGGGTGGTGTTTACTGAGGAGGGCAAAATAGATTATGGTATGAGCCCGAGATATGATGCTCTGGCACTGGCACCATAACTCTTTTATTGCCTCCTGCATAGGAATGCTGGATGCTATTAAGAGCGAGAACTATCGCTGACTACCAATTTGGCAGGGGCGCGGGCAGTGCCCTCTTTCCCGATGGCACGACATACAGCCTCTCCAAGACTCGCCGGCTGAGATATCTCTACTGGGAAGAGGAGAGGGTGGCCACTGTCCGAGCAAGGGACAACCTCCTGACACTGAGCATGATCGGCGCAAAGAGGCTGCATGATCTGTTCTGCAGCCCCAGGCTAAGAGTGGTAGCCTCGGATGATGCTGCGCCATTCATCGCCAAAGGTGGCAATCTATTCGCCAGGCACGTCATTGCCGTCGACCCGGAGATTCGAGCCGGTGAGGAGGTTTTGGTTGTTGACTCGCAGGATCGGCTTTTAGCCACGGGCACAGCCGTCCTCGCGCCTGAGGAGATGATGCAGATTAAAAGGGGGCTGGCGGTCCAGGCGAGAAAGGCGGCAGAGCATTGAATTAAATTTTCCCCCCTTTTCCATGGTTCACAGTCTCCTCGCTCAAAAATCTCCCTGCACTTCTATCTGGGCTGATCTGCTGCCGGAGATGCTGCAATAGGCCGTTGCCTTAAGGACGTCTCCTGCGGTGGCATTAATCAGATAGTAATAGCTGAAGGTGTTGGCAGCAGTCTGGTTAGCGTATTCTTTTCTGAGGATCTCATCACCATTTTTCTGCATCACTACCTCTCGGACATAGTGGCTGGGATTTGTTGAGGCATGGGTTATGGTCGCATTCAATGTCTGATTCGTATTATCATAAGCGAGGAGGACCTGGGAGGGAGAGTGAGCGAGGACTGGAATTGACAGAATGAGAAGCAGAATGATTGCAGCGAGACATTTGATTGCTGGGGCAAGGAAAGGCGGCACATCACCGTTCGTGTCTATGGATATCTTATCATTATTGGACATATCAAAAACACCTATTAATAAATGGTGTCAATCTTATAAAAAGCGTACGTGTTTAGCTGGCTAGTCTTATGGTTAACATTTGGAGACAATCCAATCCTCTTTGTCCCCATGTTGCCAGCACCGTCATGATTAGCTCATGAATAGCAGTTCCCTTTCTATTTCTCAAAGTTCCCAAGATTTTTCTCAGCACAACATGTGGCCGCAAAGCTCTCTCTGCCCTATTATTGGTTG
>DAIO01000210.1:0-4128 GCA_002498745.1 Methanosaeta sp. UBA533
TCAAATTTGGACCGGCGGATACATACGACCCCTACTTTGAACCGCATTTCAAAGCAAGTCAGATCGATGACGTAGGAAGCCCTGTCCCTTCAGGGGCATGGGAGGAAGTCACGCCGTCAAGCATCCTTCGACCGAGGGTTCCCTCTGCCTGATAGCCGACGCACAGTATTGTGCTCTCCTTGCGCTCGATGTTCTGCATCAGGTGATGGAGCACCCTTCCACCGGTGCACATTCCGCTGGCCGAGATGACTATATGCGGTTCCTTCAGCTCATTTATCGCCTTTGACTTATCCCTGGAGAGGGCGTACTCCATTCCCGGAAACTCCAGTGGGCTGTCACCCCTGCTTATGAGGCCGAGGGTCTCCTCATCGAAGCATTCCGGATGGCGGCGGTAGATCTCAGAGGCGGAGATGGCCATGGGACTGTCTACGAAGCATTTCACCCCGGAGAGCTTGCCCGCTTCCGCAAATGGATTCAGTTCATAGAGGATCTCCTGGGTCCTACCTATGGCGAATGCCGGGATTATCACAATAGGTGGACTCGAGCACCAGCCAGTCGGCCTCATCCACCCTTTGGGGATCACGGAGGATGGGGGTGTCCGGGCGGCCAAGGTCTCCGCTGAAGACCAGCCTCTTTTTGCCAATATCCATCTCAACAATAGTTGAGCCCAGGATATGGCCTGCATCACTGAATCGAACAGATATGTCCCCGATATTAAATTTTTTGGAGTAGTCTAAGGATCTAAATTGGCGCACTGCCCTTTCTGCATCCCCTCTGGTGTATAGAGGCGGACGAGGAGGCCTTTTCATATCGCGGGCATGGCGGCGTTCCCTTTCCGACGCCTCTTCCATCAGGTGGGCGGAGTCCTGGAGCATGATCTGGCAGAGGTCTCTTGTGGCATGGGTGCAATAGACCGAGCCCTTGAATCCTTCGTTGATTAAAAGGGGAATCCTGCCGCTGTGGTCGACATGGGCATGGGTGATAATCATCGCTTTCAGTCGATTGGGATCATGGCCAAAGCCATCCTGGTTCCGATCGGTATCGCCACCCTGAAATAGGCCTGCATCTATGCCGATTCGGAGATCCCGGGCGTGGAGGATCATATGCGAGCCTGTAACCCCTCCAGCAGCTCCATGGAACTCCAGCTTCATGCCCAAAGGGCGAGGGCTCATCCAAGATTAAGCTTCCGAATAGGACACAAAGCTTAAGTATATCGCAATAATTTGGTTCGTTCGAAAAAATCCGGATAGAGGGTTTCACTGCCATGGCTGACCTGGAGCGATTGGGAGAATGGATTACCGGCAATCCTGTGATAATCATCGTGGCAGCAGTTCTCCTGACACTGGTATCACTTCACTATGCCCAGCAGATCGAGAGCCAGGGCATGACAACCGAGGCATTCGTCTCAAAAGACTCCGCCCTCTATCAGCTTTACGATCACCTCTTCCTGGAAAACTTCGGCTCTGATGGCAATATGATACTCATCGAGGGCGATGAAGTGGCAGGGGCCGAGGTACTGTCTGCCATCCTGCGATTATCAGATCATATGCATCAGGTGGAGCATGTTCTGGGCGTCCAGAGCGCAGCCGACTGGGTTGTCGATGAGGAATACAAGAGGACGGGCATCCGGCAAATCCCCTCTCAGGAGAGGATTGACGAGATCCTGGCAAATGCAGGCACCTCCATTGCCCATCTGATGCCTGATCGCGGCCACACCCGAATCATCATCGGCATGCCCACCACCTCCACTCTGACCGAAGAGCAGCGAAACAGGCTCCTCTTAGAAATAGAGAACGCAGTGGACTACGCAGAATTCCCCTCGGGATACGGCGTGACCATCACCGGCGACCCCTCCTTCCAGGCGGCAATCGTGCAGATGATGAACAGCACCAATGGCCAGATCCTCGCCCTGTGCGGCCTGCTGATGATCGTAGCCCTGCTGCTCTTTTTCCGGCATGTCAGGTGGTCGCTTCTCCCCTTGCCAGTGGTCTTGCTGGGTATCGTCTGGACCCTGGGTGCCATGGGCCTCCTCCATATTCGCATGGGAATGACCACATTCGCCGCATTTCCCATAATGATCGGTATTGGTATAGACTATGCCATTCAGTTTCATAACCGGATAGATGAGGAATTGTCTAAAGGCAAATCCGTTCTGCAAGCATCGAAAAGAACAGTGAAATATGTGGCAATCCCGGTGCTCGTCGCCCTGACGGTAACGGAAGCGGGCTTCTTCTCCCTCCTCAGCTCTTCCGTCCCATCGACCCAGGACTTCGGAAAGATGTGCATGATAGGCCTGGTCATGTGCTACCTGTCCGCCCTTTTTGTGAACCTGACCATCCTTTATCAGTCCGAAAAAAGGTTGCCCCGAAAGAAGATGGCAGCAGCCCATTCTGAGAATGGCTCGCCAATAGGTGCTTTCATCGAGAGCACCGCCACCTTCTGCATTGAGAGGTGGAAGGCGGTGCTGGCCCTGGCTCTAATCCTGGCCCTGGCGGGCAACTATGCCGACATTCTGGTCCCCATAGAGACGAATTCCCAGAACTATATCCCCTCGGACCTGCCGCCGCTGATCGACCTGAAGCATATGAAGGACGTATATGGGGGAACGGACTCAATCAAGTTCCTGATCCAGGCCGATGATGTCACCGACCCCGAGAACCTCAAATGGATGGATGAGTTCGGCAGCTATCTTATGAGGTCCAGAGAGGACCGGACTGAGATGGCCACCAGCATTGCCACCTACATCAAGGCGGCCAATGGCGGAGAGCTGCCCGGTGATGCAACTCAAGTCAGAGAGATCGTCGCCTCTCTGCCTGCAACGGTGGGCAGCGCCTACCTCAACGGCCACAACCTGGCGATAATAGACGTGAATATAGGCAATGCCCAGCTCAACCTGGGAACGGAAGGGATGGAGCGTCTGGTCCGGTCCTATGAGGATGACCTGGCCTGGCATACCCCTCCTCCTGGGGTCTCCGTCCGGATCACCGGCCAGCCGGTGCTGATGACTACGGTCATGGATGCCCTGACTGAGGGGAGGGTGGAGATGTCCCTGCTCGGCCTGTTCCTGATCTTCATCCTGCTCCTGCTGATCTACCGGGACCTGATCAAGGCCCTTCTGCCAGTTCTGCCCATGCTGGTGGTGATCGGCTGGATGGGGCTGGTCATGTATTACGGTGGGCTGAAGTACACCCCTCTCACCGCCACACTGGGCGCTCTGGTCCTGGGGGTGGGTTCGGAGTACGCTATACTTATGATGGAGCGCTTCTATGAAGAGCTCGAGAATGTGGGCAATCCCATCGATGCCCTGAAGATCACAGCCAACCGCATAGGTTCGGCATTGGTGGCATCGGGGATGGCGGTCATCTTCGGCTTTGGCGCTCTGATCGCCTCTCCCTTCAACATAATCAGCAACTTCGGAGTGGTCACAGTGATGTCGGTCGTGCTCGCCCTGGTCACCACCTTCACCGTGTTCGTAGTCCTGGCCATTAGAATGGAAGTTCAGCGTGAAGTATTAGAGAATGCAAAACTGGAAATGAAGAGAGCAATTGCACTGATCAACGATCAAAGATGGAGAAGAATCAATGGAAATTAAGTATGCCATCGCCCTGGCCTCTATGTTCATCCTCCTGGCTCCGGTATTAGCCCAGAACACCTACATACCCCTGGAGCTTGGCGGGGACAATTACTATACTATGTACGGCAGTCCGGATATATCCGCAAGCATTTCCGGCACAGATGAGTTCAAGCGGGGGGATACCGTCACCCTTTATCTTGATCTGACCAACTACGGCAGGATCATAGGCTTCAAACAGGACCAGATGCCCCAGAATTCCAAGGAGTATGCCCTCGCCAGCGCAGAGCTGGAGGAGGAGAACAAGAAGCCTACCGCTCTGGGGGTCACCGCCACCCTGATCTCCCAGGCCCCTCAGATCGAGGTGAAGTCAGGCGACCAGGTGGTCGAGTCGCTCAAGTCCGGGGACAAGACTCAGTCTCCTCTCAAGTTCACCATCAAGATAGGGGAGCATGCTCCTGCCGGAGAGTATCCACTCCACTTGAACATGACTTATGACTATCAGGATAACGTCCGGGTTTATGCCTCCAAGCTGCTGTGTCGATTAAGCTTAAATA
>DAIO01000153.1:0-2709 GCA_002498745.1 Methanosaeta sp. UBA533
TTATTAACCACAGAGGCACAGAGTTCGCAGAGACGCTCAGCATTCCTTTCCATCCAACCTAAGAAAGCTCCCAATTGCTTCCGGGATAGTCGTCTCCGTTCGTTCGTCCTCTGTGCGCTCTGTGTCTCTGTGGTTCTATTCTCGTAAACCGCCAGGATTGATTTTCCAGCTGCGATTATTAACCACAGAGGCACAGAGTTCACAGAGACGCTCAATCCTCTTTTCTCCCTGAACCATTCAAGTCGCGATACGCTCTTTTATCCTATCCAGGGCATAAGCGTAAAAGAAGAACAGGAATAGCGGACCTATGATCAAATACGGCAGGATCTCCGGTCTGAGGGGGACTATGAGGAACAGCGCTATATTGGTGACCCCGTGGGCGAGGGAGACAATGGGCAGGCTCTTGGAGAGCCAGAAGAGCACCCCGAAAGCCAGCCCCGCCAGGCTAACGTAGAGGAGCGCCAGTGTCAGGTGATAGCCGCTATGCATGAACCCGAATATCACACTGGCCAGGACCAGCCCCCCAATCAGACCAATCCTCTCCTGGAGCACAGTCTGCAAAGACGACCGAAATACGAACTCCTCCACCACGCCCACAAAGAGGATCATGGTCAGGGCTAAAATGAGAATTTGCTGGGGATCATTGTCCACCACCAGCATTTGAGGCTTGATCACCATATACTCCCCCCACCCCAAAGCCAGTCCCATGGATATGGAAACGGGCAGAAAGAACCAGAACCGCTCAAAGGTCAATCCCGCCTCCTCTGCGGTTATGAATCTCTCTTTCAAGATCATATACATGGGAATGAACATGGGAGCATAAACCAGCACATAGGAGTAAAGGGTCAGGTGGAAGAAGACGGGCATCGCGACATTCAAAAGGCGGAACAGTGGCAAGAGCATTAGGGCTGGATAGGTCCGGTTGTTGACGAATATCGTTGATAGGCTTAAAAAAACCAGGTTCAGGGCATGAATGGGCATCGCTGCTTCAGGCTTGCCGTAGAAGATCAGAATCTCGGCCAACAGTATCAAAAATACGGGAATCAGCAGGTCGAGATAGTACCTCTCCGCATTCAGCGCCTTCATATAATTGCCATGTTCTCATCAAAGATTTAATAGATTCCCTCGAACCTGGCAGTGCCAAAAAATCGGCATACTTTAGCCCTTATTTGGGCAGATATAATGCGAAGGATGTAAATAATTTGCAGCCTGATAATGTAGTATGACCCTTGTCTCCCTCTCTTTTGAGGTCCACCAGCCAGTCCGTCTGAAGAAGAATTTCTTCTGGGACGGCTGCATGAACCGGCAGGTGGTACCTGATTTATGGAAATACTACTTCGATGACCCAGAGAATCAGAGGATCTTCGAGCGGGTATCCGACAAATGCTACCTGCCCGCGAACCGGGCCATCCTGGAGGGGATAAAAAAGCGCGAGGGTACGGACAGACCCTTCAAGGTGTCCTACAGCTTCTCAGGCGTATTCCTTGAGGAATGCCAAAGGTACCGCCCGGATGTGTTAGACTCCTTTGTCGACCTGGTCCAGACTGGAATGGTGGAGGTGATGGAGCAGACCTACTATCACAGCCTGGCCAGCCTCTACGACGATCCCCTGGAATACATCGAGCAGATCAAGATGCACCGGGAGCTGATCTGGGACATCTTCGCCCTCCGGCCCACGACCTTTGAGAACACCGAGCTGATCTACAGCGACCAGATCGCCCAAATCGCAGACCGGATGGGCTATAAGGCCATATTCACCGAAGGGGTGGTTGCCGACCCCAACTACGTCTACCGCCCGCCAAACACCAGCATCGCTCTGCTCTTGCGTAACTACCAGCTCACCGACGACATCGGCTTTCGCTTCTCCTCCCATAACTGGGAAGAGTACCCCCTCACCGCAGACAAATACGCCTCCTGGCTGGCGAGGACCCCAGGCAAGTGCATAAACATCTTCTGCGACTACGAGACCTTCGGCGAGCACCAGTGGATCGATACCGGGATCTTCGACTTCATCCGCAGCCTGCCGGACCAGGTCCTCCGCTACGAGAACCTTCAGTTCGCCACCCCCTGCGAGGTGGCCGGCACAATTCCCCCGGAAAGAGAGCTATCGATAGAGAGCTTCGTCTCCTGGGCGGACCTGGAGAGAGAACACCAGCTGCTGGCTGGGAAACGCCCTTCAGCATGCCTGCTTCATCCAGCAGAAGAGGCTCCAGGCGCCGGCAAGGGAGAGCCGCGACCCCGACCTCCTGGCCATCTGGAGGACTCTGGGCCTCTCCGACCACCTCTACTATATATTCACCCACGGTGGCGGGCCGGCCGAGGTGCACAACTACTTCAGCCCCTACGGCTCCCCCTATGATGCCGCTGTAACCTACTTTGCCGTCTTATCCGACTTTCACTGCCGCCTGAAGAGAAAGACCCATCTGGCCGATTCCCCATTCCGGTTTGCCACCGGAATAGACCAGTTCACAGGCGACTCCGCCTGGACACTGATGGGCCTGGAGGCCATCCTGGACAAAATACCTCTCCCCTCTTTGGAGTACCATAATGCCAACGGCGATTATGCCCTCTGGGCGGAGAAGAGCCTGGGCGACAGCGCCCTGGCGGAAAAGCTGGCCGGATTGCAGAAGCTCAAGGGAGAGAGGCTGAGAAAGGGCCTTCTCCGGGCAGTGGCCGATTCCCTCGCCACAGAGGTGATCTGAATGACCA
>DAIO01000153.1:2730-3128 GCA_002498745.1 Methanosaeta sp. UBA533
GAGTGGCTGGTGGCCAACGGCCTGGGCAGCTATGCCTCATCGACCGCAAACTGCAGCAACACCAGAGCCTATCACGGCCTTCTGGTGGCAGCCACCGAGCCTCCAGCAGGGAAGAGACTGCTCCTCGCCAGCCTGGACGAGGAGCTTGGCGAATTCCGACTGGCCAATCATCAGTACCCCGGTGCGATCTATCCCCAGGGCTTCTCTCACCTGCAGGGATTTTGGACCGATCCCCTCCCCCGGTTCTGCTATCAGATGGGCGCCACAACCCTGGAGAAGACCGTCTCCATGGTCCGCAATGAGAACAGCACCATCATCAGCTACAGGATCAAGGGCTACCGTGGATTGATCCGCATCGTACCCCTGATCCACGACCGCAGCTTCCATGCTGCCGGCGA
>DAIO01000153.1:3348-5744 GCA_002498745.1 Methanosaeta sp. UBA533
GAGAGAGAACGCCTGATATCCTTAAAGGCACCCGTTCCTCCTCTGGCTCGAGCGGCGGACAGCTTCCTGGTCAAGAGGGGCAGCGCTCTGAGCCTCATCGCCGGCTACCACTGGTTCGATGACTGGGGAAGGGACGCAATGATCGCCCTGCCCGGCCTTCTCCTCTCCACCGGCCAATATGAGGCAGCAAGGCTGGTCCTCAGCTCCTTTGCCGGGGCAATGAAGGACGGTGTGCTGCCCAACGACCTCGGAGCCCGGTCCTACAACACTGTGGACGCCTCTTTGTGGTTTGTTCAGGCGACGAGCAGATATTTCGATGCAACAGGTGATCTGGAGTTCCTGGCCGATCTCTGGCCCAGGCTCTTGCAGGTGGTCGAGAGATACTCCCGACCGGGCGATGACTTCGGCGCAGATGAGGACGGCCTGATCATCTCCGGCCCGTCTCTCACCTGGATGGACGCCAGAGTGGATGGCCGGCCGGTCACCCCCCGGACGGGGAAATGCTGCGAGATAAACGCCCTCTGGTACTCCGCCCTGAGGAGAATGGAGAGCCTTGCCCGGGCCCTGGACATGCCCCTGGACCCGAAGATTCCCGAGCTCGCAGATAAGGTCCAGAAGAGCTACCTTCGATTCTGGAACAGCGAGAACGGCTGCCTCTTCGATGTGATAGACCATGAGGACGCCTCCATCCGCCCCAACCAGATCTTCGCGGCAATCGTGCCCGATCTCCTGCCGGATGTGATGAGAAGGAGCATCCTGGAGGTGGTAGCTCGAGATCTTCTCACCCCCTTCGGCCTGAGAACCCTCTCCCCCCGCGATCCCCGCTATGCGGGCAGATATGCAAAAGGTCCCAGGGAGAGGGACAGCAGCTATCATCAGGGCACGGTCTGGCCCTGGCTCATCGGCCCCTATATCGATCTCTTGCTGGCGGTGGGCGGCCGCTCCGCCGAAACACGGGAGAAGGGATTGGAGGCTTTGGGGCCGCTGCTGGATCTGGCGGAAGGGATGGGCACCATCCCCGAGGTCTTCGATGGCGACCTGCCCCAGAATCCCGGTGGCTGCATCTCCCAGGCCTGGTCGGTGGGAGAGGTTCTCAGGGCTTATGAAGAGCTGCAGGATTGATAGAAAAAGGTTGATGTAACAGAATCAAGACGAAGGATGAGGGAAGGGCCGGATTGAATATCGCCTCATCCAAATTCACTTTTTCCAGAACTCAGGCAAGAAGAGGACCAGAGCGGTCACCACCTCCAGCCTGCCAATCCACATGCAAAATATGAGGAGCATCTTTCCAGCAGGATGAATATCTGCAAAGCTGAACATCGGCCCCACAACACCAAATCCCGGTCCGACATTACCCAGGGTCGTCGCCACTGCCGACAGGACGCTCTCCATATCCATCTTCGGATCGTTATAGGAGATCATGGCCAGGAGCAGGGAGGCTGTGGCGAAGATGATGATGTACATGGAAACGAAGATATTGCTCGCCCTCAAAATCTCCTCTTTCACCACCATATCGCCCAGCCGGACGCTCCGAACCGCCTTGGGATGAAGAGTGCGAATCAGCTCTCTGTATGCGCTCTTGAATATCAGTATCAATCGAACAACCTTGATTGCTCCTGCGGTTGAGCCGGCACAGGCCCCTATGATCATCAGCAAGAGGAGGGTGATTTTGGCGGTGGCCGTCCACTGGTTGAAATCAGCGGTAGCAAAGCCGGTGGTGGTCAGGATCGTGACCACCTGGAAGCCGGCCAGCTGAATCTTCTGGCAGATGTCCCCCTGCAGCCCTCCCCAGAGGATGATGATCGATGTGGCAAGAATGATGATCAAGGTATAAGCCCGGAACTCCGAGTCGCTGATCAGGGCCTTCCGGTCGGAGGTGATCATCCTGTAGTGCAGGGCGAAGTTGGCCCCGGCCAGGAAACAGAACAGGGTGATGATGGCATCTATAATCCCGCTATTGTAGGCCATGATGCTCAATCCCTGGGGGGAGAAGCCTCCCGTGGCCATGGATGAGAAGGCATGGCAGAACGAGTCGAAGAGGGGCATTCCTGCCAGAAGGAGGAGGGCAACCTCAACCATGGTTAGGAGGATATAGACCATCCAGAGCATGCGGGCGGTCTGCTTGATCCTGGGTTTGATGGATTCCTTATCCGGGCCGGGAACCTCCGCCCGGTAAAGCTGCCGTCCTGCCACTCCCAGGCGGGGCAGTATAGCCACGAAGAGCAGTATTATCCCCATCCCTCCCAACCACTGGGCAAATGACCTCCAGAAGAGCAGCCCCATGATTGTATCATCGGGCCCGCTCCTTATCCGGAGGAGGATGGAGTTGCCGGTCATCCTCACCAGCTGCATCTGCATCTCCGCTATCAGGCTGCTTTCGGCCAGGGTCTGATTCA
>DAIO01000137.1:0-5104 GCA_002498745.1 Methanosaeta sp. UBA533
AATGGGCCCGCAGGCATATGCCGGTACTGGACAGGATAAAGGAGGAGTTCGAGAGGGAGAAGCCCCTGAAGGGCGCTCGCATTGTCGCCTGTCTGCATGTGACTGTGGAGACGGCCAACCTCATCACCACCCTGGTGGCGGGAGGGGCAGAGGTGGCGGTGACGGGCTCCAATCCCCTCTCCACTCAGGACGAAGTGGCTGCAGCCTTGGCCGCCCGGGGCCTCTTCGTCTATGCCTTCCGGGGAGAGAATGAGACTGAGTATTACGACTGCATAAAAAAAGCCCTGGAGCTTAAGCCCAATGTCAGCCTGGACGACGGCGCAGACACCATAGCCATAATCCACAAGGAGCAGCCGGAGCTTGCCCGGGAGATGCTCGGCGGCTGCGAGGAGACAACCACCGGCGTCGTCCGCCTCCGGGCCATGGCCGAGGATAAGGCTCTGCTCTATCCAGTGATAGCGGTCAACGATGCCGAGACCAAGATGATGTTCGATAACCGCTACGGCACAGGACAGAGCACATTGCACGGCATCATGCAGGCCACAAACTTCCTCTTTGCCGGCAAGACGGTGGTCGTATGCGGCTACGGCTGGTGCGGCCGGGGATTTGCCATGAGGGCCAAGGGCCTGGGAGCAAATGTCATCGTCATTGAGATCGAGCCGCGCAAAGCTTTAGAGGCGGCCATGGACGGCTACAGGGTCATGCCTCTGGGCCAGGCCGCTCCCCTGGGAGACCTGTTCGTCACCCTCACCGGCAACATCAATGTGTTAAGAAAAGAGCATTTCGAGCTCATGAAGGACCAGGCAATCGTCGCCAACAGCGGCCACTTCAATGTGGAGATCGATATCCCTGCCCTGGAGAAGATGGCCGGGGAGAAGAATGAGATCCAAAACAACGTCACCGAGTATAAGCTCCCCGACGGCCGCAGGCTCTATCTGCTGGCGGAGGGCCGCCTGATCAATCTGGCCGCTGCCTATGGCCACCCCCCTGAGGTCATGGACATGTCCTTTGCCAACCAGGCGCTATCAGTGCGCTACATTGTGGAGCAAGGCCGAAGCCTGAAAAAGTCGGTCTACCCTGTTCCTGTGGAGATCGACCGGAGGGTAGCTGAGCTGAAGCTCGCCTCCATGGGCCTGGAGACGGAGAAGCTCACAGCAGAACAGGATAAGTACCTGCACAGCTGGCAGATGGGAACCTGATGGAAAGAGGGGGAATGGCTATGGATCTGTTAAGAGAGAATCTGGAGGCCTATCTGAGGAGCCTGTATGGGAAGGGTCTTTCCATCGTATCGGTTCGAAAGCTGGGGGAGACCATTCCCACGGCTGAGGATGTAAAGGGATTCGGATATGGATCTCCCCTGATGGTGGACTATAAGCTCTCTGGCAAAAAGGCATCCTGCGTTCTCTCCACCATGAGGGTGCAGCATGGCTTCGGCCACGACCACTTCTCAGACCGGGCGAGGATCCTCATCTGGCAGAATGCCACATTCGCTAGCCTTCCAAAGCACGTCCGATCCCTGGACGTGGGCTACTTCACCCCGGATGGAAGGCTGGTCTCTGCTGGCAATGCCTGCGAGTATTTCCTCCTCATGGAGAAGATCGAGGGGAAGGAGTACTTCTTCGACCTGGAAAGGGTCAAAGAGGAGGGAGCAACAGACCTGGATTATGATCGAGTAGTTGCCCTCTCCAGCTATCTGGCCCAGATCCATGCCAATAAGGAGGATTGTCCGCCCTTATACCAGCGCAAGATCAGAGAGACCGTGGGGGATGGAGAATGCATATTCGGCATCCTGGACGACTATCCCGATAGCAGCACCTTCCTGGATCCCGATGAGCTGCAGGAGATCGAGAAGGTCTGCGTGGAATGGCGCTGGAAGCTTCGCAGCAAAGTCCACCGCTTATCCATGGTCCATGGCGACTTCCATCCCTGGAACATCATGTTCAGAGAAGGCACCGATTTCTCCGTACTCGATCGGAGCCGGGGGGAGTGGGGCGAGGCGGCTGATGACATCACTGCTCTCGCCATGAACTACATCTTCTACTCAGTGCAAAAGAGCCTGCGCTTGACCGGAGACCTGAAGGACCTGTTCGAGCTGTTCTTTGAGAACTACCTGGAGAAGACCGGCGACGATGAACTCTTAGAGGTCATAGCCCCATTCTTTGCCTTCCGGGCGACTGTCGTGGCCAGCCCAACCTGGTATCCATTGCTCTCGGACGATGTTCGAAGAGCTCTCTTCAACTTCCTGGAGAACGTTCTGGCAACAGAGCGGTTCAATTATCGGGATGTGAACTCCTATCTGGACTAAAAAAGAATGAAGAGCTATGCCTTCGAGCTCTCCGGAGAGCATGAGTCCCTGCCCAGATGTGAGGCTATTGCACTGGTGGAGATCTTCTCCGACCGCTATAGTGAGCAATCCTATTTGGACCAGTGCCTGATAGTCGAGGCTGAGGGCCTGGATGTCCGGGCTTTAGGAGAGCGGCTGGCAATGACCCACCGGATCATCGAGGTCATGGCGATATGCGAGGCGGATCTAGAGGATCTTGCCAGATCCGTTGCCCTCCTCTCCCTTCCCGATGAGAGCTACAGGATTCGGGCAAGGAGGATCAAGAACGCCTCTCCCAGGGCGGATGCTGTGGAGCACGAGATAGGAAGGGTGCTCTTGGGAAAAGGCATCAGGGCAGACCTTGAAAGCCCCAAAATCGAGCTGAGAGCAGTTATCACAAGCGGCAAGATCGTCCTGGGAGTGGAAGTGGCAAGGGTGGATCGCAGCTCCTTTGAGGCTCGCCGTCCCCACCTGAAGCCTTTTTTCCATCCCGGGGTCCTCATGCCCCGCATGGCCCGCTCTTTAGTCAATCTAACTCAGATCCGAGCTGGGGAGCGGCTGCTCGACCCGTTTGCCGGAACATGCGGGATTCTTGTTGAGGCCTGTCTGATGGGCATAGAGTGCCTGGGGATAGAGGCGCAAGGCCGGCTGGTGAAGGGGGCAGTATGCAACCTGGAGAATATGAATTGCGCCCTGGTATTGGGGGATGCCAAGCGTCTTGCTCTGAAGGATGCTTCTATCTGCGGTGCAGTGCTCGACATTCCCTATGGAAGGTCTGCCAGGATCCTCGCCTCTTCCAAGGAGGATCTCTTAAAAGAGAGTCTATCTGAGCTATTTCGGGTGATAAGACCTGGCAGACGCATGGTTATCGTAGCCGATGGCCCGATTGACTCCCAGATATCAAATGCCGGATTCACAGTCATTCAAAGCCATTTGGATAGGGTGCACCGCAGTCTGATCCGCCACATATTCCTCTGCCAGAGAGAAGAAGGCAAAGATAGGATTTAAGATGTGCTATCTTAGAGATGCGAGCTTAAAGATATGTCTAGTATATCTCCCTTTGGATCGCTTTCAAGCTCCCCAGCAACTCTTCGCCCTTCTCCGTGGTCTGATAGATCAGATTAGGCTCTCTCTTGGCATTTATCAAACCTCTCTCCATTAATAATGATATAGGCCAGAGGGCATAATCATTAATGGGTATTAATTATAAAATGTTCTAAAATGTATTGAGAAATTTATAAATTGGTAATTTAAAGAATTAAGCAGAGGCACTAGGCCTCTGCCGCTTCATAATCAGTATCGATGGTATCTTGCAGGCCATCCTCGGTGTGGACGGTGACCATGCGCTCAGAGACATCCTGATCGGAGAGGATCTCCAAAAACCTTTTAGTGTAGCCATCTCTCTCCGATGCCTTCTGGCTGTCGAAGATATTTCTGTATTCGGAAATCGTTGAAGGAGCTACGCGAAGGGCTTCGGCCATATCCTTGACCGATCGGTTGGCCTCTGCGAGGCGAATGAAATCGTCTTTATTAAATGGTGGTTTCAGATCTGTCTCCCTGAAGAGGTGAAGCTTTATTCTCGCTCGACTTACGGTTTTATTGAGGGCTCTGTCGCCCAACTGCTCGGCAATCTCAGTATCGCTCAATCCTTTATAGAAAAGTCTTACCACAGAGGATAACTGTTCAGGAGTCAGTTTCGTCTGGATGTTGTATTGCTTTATCATCTCCCTTACTACTCCCAAAAGGGCTTGTTCAATCTCGCCGCTTCCCCGGAGGCTGCCATGCCGGGTAGCCTGCTTTTCCACGACCTTGGTGGTGGCGCCAATCTTGAGTACGAGGTCACGCAGCTGATCAGTCCTACCACTCATTTTTAGATACTCACCCCTCAACAAACACCTTAGCTTATGGTATAAAGAGATTTCGATTGATTACAAAGCTTTTTATAGGCGGCCCTCATCTAAAAGGGCGGAATGTCCGAGACCAGCATATATGTTGTAAAGACCACCGCGAACCAAGAACGATCAGTGGCCAACATGATCGCCCAGATAGCGCGCAAGGAAAAGTATGATATAAGGGCACTGCTGGTTCCAGACGTGCTGAAAGGCTACGTACTTGTGGAATCACCAGCTCCAGAGATTGTGGATCAGGCGATCCAGGGAATACCGCATGCGCGTTCTGTGATCAAAGGGGCCTCAAATATTGGAGAGGTCGAGCACTTTCTCACCCCCAAGCCGGCAGTTATCGGTATCAATGAAGGTGCAATCGTTGAACTCATATCGGGGCCGTTCAAGGGAGAGAAGGCAAGGGTCAAGCGCGTAGACCTTGCTAAAGAAGAGATAACTGTAGAGCTCTTCGAAGCCATGGTTCCCATCCCCATTACAGTGCGAGGAGATCACGTTCGCGTTCTCAGCAAAGATGAAACTTAGAGGTGATTTGTTTGGCTAATGTCGTAGAAGCATTGGTCCCAGGCGGAAAGGCTAGCGCCGGACCACCTTTGGGGCCGGCTCTTGGACCTCTGGGCGTGAATGTCGCCCAGGTGGTTGCCAAGATCAATGAAGAGACAAGCGATCTCAATGGAATGCAGGTTCCAGTTAAGGTCATTGTGAAGTCCAGAACCGAGTTCGAGATCGAAGTCGGAACGCCACCTACATCGGCCTTGATCATCAAGGAGATCGGTGGGGAAAAGGGCACTGGCGATAAGACAATAATCGGTGACCTGACAATGGAGCAGGTCCTGAAGATCGCGAACATCAAGAGAAAGGGCCTTCTATCCAAATCGCT
>DAIO01000138.1:0-2736 GCA_002498745.1 Methanosaeta sp. UBA533
GTAGGGGTCATTTGCCACTATTTTTGTGAGAGCAGAGAGAAGCCACAGCCACCTCCCCGAGAGATTTGTCTGGCCCGCAAGTACATCGTCGTCTACGAACCAGCGGAAGGTGATTGCCACCAGAAGTGCGGCTATGGGAAGACCAATTGTCCCCACGCTTACATCCATCAGATCCAGGATCCTTGATCCAAAAAATCTCAGATCCAGGGAGCTGTAGCTCAGAGCGGAGGGGGTACCTAGGGCTACGAGGAGGATCATCAGAAGGATGCTCGCTCTCTTTCTGCTCGATTTGGTTTGGCCCATGATGGCAGCCACATTCATCTCCATCATGGATATCGACGAGGTGAGGGCGGCGGAGAAGAGGAGGGCGAAGAAAAGCACGGAGAATATCCGGCCGTAAGGCATCAGCTCAAATGCTCTGGGCAGGGTGGTGAAGGCAAGCTCTGCTCCTGCAGTAGGCTCCAGGCCAAAGGTGAAGACCAAAGAGAAGATGGCTATCCCCGCCAGCATGGCGGCCAGAAGATCAGAGATAGTGATGATCAACGCTGACTGGGGTATATCCATATCATCCTCCAGGTAGGCGCCGTAGGTGATGAGAATGCCCATTCCCACTGACAGGGAGAAGAATGCCTGGCCGATGGCCGCGCTCCATACATCAGGACAGCCAAGAATGGAATAATCCGGACGGAGGAAGAAGTCCATGCCGGGACGAAAACCGGGAAGGCTGATAGAGAATAAAACTAAAGCCACCAGAATGAGGAATGCGAAAGGGATCATAACCGATACGATCCTCTCAATTCCCATATTCACCCCCAGGCTCACAATCACCCCCGTCGCCAGTACTGAGATCAAGAAATAGACCACCGGCTGTAGCGATGAACTGAAAGAAGAAAAGGTGACATCGCTGCCGAGGAGGGAGAAGACGAGATATGCTAGGGTCCAGCCCATTATGACCAGGTAGTAGCTCAGGATCAAGAGGACTATCAGGCAGATCAGCCAGCCTAAGATCATGTGCTTCTTTCCAGCTAACTCAAAGGAGGAGACCAGATTTCTCCTCCAGTGCCTTCCCACCGCCATCTCCAGGATCATGAGGGGGACAGCGAGGCAGACTACCGCCAAAAAATAAGGAATTAGATAGGCTCCGCCCCCATTCTGTCCCACAACCATCGGGAAGCGCCAGATATTGCCTATGCCCACAGCCGAGCCTATGGCGGCCAGGACGAAGACCAGGCGAGAAGACCATCTCTCCAACTCTTTAACACCTCTTCTTTCCGCTCAAAAACGGGTGGATCGGGTTGGTTCAATTAAGGATCAAACTGAAAACCGGCAGCCAGCAAAAAGAAGGCGATTCCAGAAGAATTGAAATCAGGCCCTCTTTTCTGTTCTCACGATCAGAACCGGGCGGTTGGCGATCCTGGCGGTGTCATAGGTCGTGCTGCCGACAACCATCTGCTCCAGCCAGCCAGCTCCGTGGGAGCTCATGGCAATCAATGATGCATCCTCGTTGTCTGCCAAAGAGCTGATCTCATGCGGCGCATCTCCCACCTTGACATGGGTCGTAACCTTCAGCCCAGGCCTATCAATCTCCTTGACGATGGAGTTGAGCTTGCTGCCAGCCACCCGCACAGCAGCATCTATCTGCTCGTCGCTCTCGCCGCTGGATACGACATACACCAGCCCGATCTCGCTTGCCTCTTTCATTCCTTTGACGAGGAGTATCGCATCCTTTGCGGGATCTGAGAAGTCCGTGGGGCAAATGACCTTGGTAAAGAGGCTCCTGCAGAACCGGCCCAGGTTATCTCCCTCTAAAACCTTGTATCGCATTATCAGAAGATCGGTTTGCCCATAGCGCAGAACATCGCGGGAGACGCTCCCCAGGAGTAGGCCGCTTATCCGCCCCCTTCCCCGCGCCCCAACCATTATCAGCGTAGCATTCTCCTCATCTGCTACCCTCTGAATGGTCTTTGCTATGCTTCCCTCCATTATCGTCTCCACCCTGGTCTTGACCTCGATCCTGAGGGCTTCAAGGTAGCGCTTCTGCTCTTCGATCTTCTCTTTGGCCTCTGCGACCTCGGCTGTCGGATCCCATACCCGCTCCACGGCTTTTCTCTGAATCACATGCAAGAGCACCACAGTCTTCTCGCCGGGAAGCTCGGCTATGCACTCAAGCAAGTTCTGCGAATATCTGGAAAAATCGGTTGGAATAAGAATTCTCTGAAACATAATAGCATTTAGGCTCAATAGTTTATCAATGTAGTGGTATTAAGTGGAAGCCTTATTATCTCAGAAATTAGTTGGGATCGAATATGTTTATGAAGAGGCATGTGCTCAGCATGCGAGAGTTTTCTAAAGAGGAGATCGATTCCGTCCTGGACCTTGCCCAGTCCCTGGAGCCCTTGGCCCGCGGCAAGAAGAGCAGTATGCTCTCGGGCAAGATTTTGGCTCTCCTCTTCTTCGAGCCCTCGACCAGAACCCGAATGTCCTTTGAGACGGCGATGAAGCGACTGGGAGGAAGCGTGATCAACCTGGGTCCGGCAGAGGGCAGCTCCATCTCCAAGGGTGAATCGCTGGCAGATACGGTTCGGGTGATAGGTGGTTATGCCGATGCCCTGGTCATCCGCCATCCCAAGGAGGGGTCAGCCCGCCTGGCCTCCCAGTTCTCGCCCGTGCCGGTGCTCAATGCCGGTGATGGAGCAGGTCACCATCCCACCCAGACCCTGCTGGACCTGTATACCA
>DAIO01000147.1:0-3198 GCA_002498745.1 Methanosaeta sp. UBA533
TTTTAAGGGGTGGGAGTAGTCACCTGGGAAAAGAGAGCATCCCGTAGCCGAACACGGCAAAATAAAGCAGCACAGAATGCAGTCCAATAGAAAAGTCTATAAATGTTTGGTTTATTATATTTCCTCCGATGCTCAACATTCTGCAGCTGTCTGAGAGCCAGATCTACGTAGAAAGCGAGCGCTGGCAGTGCAGCTTCGGCCATGGAAGGCCCGTGAAGCTTGGCCTGGTGCTGGAGGCTGTAGACCTTGATGAAGAGGATGATAACGGCTTTTCAATCGTCATCGATGCCAGCCTGCTGCCCCAGCTGGAGTGCCTCGACGGGGAGATCCTGGAGGAGGCGAGGGCCGAGGGCCTGGAGGCGAAAGAGGAGCAGATCCTCTATGCCTATGAGTCTTATGGCGGGGTGCCGGTGAACATAGATGCTGTCCAGCCTCCCAAGGCCTCATGCGGATTCTCCAGTTTCGTGGCGGACAGCACGATCAGGAGCACGGAGATCGCCGGCACGGGCGAGTCGATGGAGACCCGCCATTTTCGGAATGTGGATGAGGCCATGTCCTTTGCTCGCGACTTCTATGCGGTTTATGCTCCTGTCATCTTCGGATTCATCGATATGGTGCTCGACCATCCCCTCCGATCGGGAGGCACGGGCTGGGACAGAATCAGCCGGATGGCGAGAAGATAAAATATCTCATTCCGCTTCTTTTAAAGCATATCGAATCCAAGTAATGCTGAGCATTCAAGAATGAGGTTTTGAAAATGTCAGCAAAATTGATGGAATACTTCAACCGGCAGCCCAGGATTGGCGTTCTTGGCACTGCAAGCAAAGATGGGATCGTGGATGTGGCAGTTATGGGCTCGCTTCAGATGATCGATGAGAAGACGATCACCGCGGCGTTTGCTCGTGGTCGCACATTTGCCAATCTTCAGGAGAACCCGAATGCTGTCTATATGATAATGAATCAGGGCTCGGAGATCCTTGATTGGAAGGGGATTCGGGTCTATCTGCGGATGAGAGAGTATGTCACGTCCGGGCCGCAGCTGGAGAGCTACAAGAGCCAGGTGGCCAAGGTCGTGGGCGAGCAGGCGGCGGAGATGGTCCATGTGATGGTCACATTCGATCTGACCGAGGTCCGGCCACTGATCGACCTTGGCCAGGGCTGGGAGAAGTCCATCTGATCTATTCAGACACATTCGCCCCCCGCACTCCACACCCATATCTCCGTGCAGGGTAAGATCCAGATGATCCGAAAGATGCCGGGCAAGCTCGACCATCTTTCCGGGAGGAAGCGCTGGATGTGGATCTTCGACTCGTATTATAAGGGCACAGTGGAGCTATGGGGCAGAGAAAACGGCCCGATAAAGGTCAGCCTTCCTTTTCCCAATTCATTTTATATGCACCTGACTGATCCACCCGCCTACCGGGAGATGCTTGCAGCATTAGAGAGCCTCTACCGGGTGGAGGAGTGTGATTTCAAGACCATCTTCGGCCCTCTGGAGGGCTACAGGATCTTTGCCGGCCGCAAGGTGGCGGAGAAGATCGAGATCCAGACCCGCTACTCTGCCCAGCTTTACAATGTGGACGTAAGGCATGATCAGTGCTACCTTGCCGAGCATGACCTCTTCCCCTGCGGAGAGAGTGACGAGTCCCGTTTCTCTCCGGATTTCCCAATCCCCCTGACCCGTCTGGAGGTGGAGGTAAAAGCAGTGGGCGCAGGGGGCGATCCCCTCCGGCCCGGGGCGGAGATCTCCTCCATCCAGATCTGCAGGGGCAGAAAGAGAAGTCTGAACGGATCGGAGAGGACGGTCATCGCCGACCTGATGGAGCTGATCAGCTCCTACAACCCTGACCTGATCCTCTTTCCCTATGCCGACAGCTGGGTTCCGGCAATGGTCCGCAAGGCGGAGAGATACGGGCTTGAGCCGGCCTTCAGCCGCAGCGGCTGGTTCAAATCGATGGCCTCCAAATCCTACTGGAGCTATGGACGGGCCAACCACAAAGAGGGCGCACTCATTCCTGAGGGGCGGGTTCTCATAGATACTGCCAGGAGCTTCGTCTATCGGGAAGGTGGGCTTAAGGGAGTGCTGATGGCCTCCAGGCTCTCCGGCCTCTCTCCGAACCTCACCTCCCGCTTCACCCCCGGCACTCTGATCTCCAGCTATGAGGTCTTTGAGGCCCTGCGCCGGGGGATGGCCGTCCCCTTCCGGAAGAGCGATGCGGAGAGCGCAAGGAAGATCACCGATCTGAAGGCCTGTGACCGGGGTGGTATGATGTTTCAGCCCCAGCCCGGGGTTTATGAACAGGTCCACCAGATCGATTTTACCTCACTATATCCGTCCATCATCGTGAAGTACAATCTCTCCCCGGAGAGCCTGGATCATCCGGAGGTGAAGGGCTTTCTTGCCACGGTGATCTCCTCGTTGCTCAACCTTCGAATTGAGACCAAGAGGCGGAAGAAGACCGATCCCGAGTACAGAGGAATCGACTCGGTGCTGAAGTGGATGCTGGTGACCTGCTTTGGCTACACCGGCTATCGAAATGCCAAGTTCGGCCAGATCCAGGTGCACGAGAGGATCACCGCCATCTCCCGGGAGCTGCTTGTGGATATCAAGGAGCTGGCCGAGGATATGAATTTCGAGGTTTTGCACGGCATTGTAGACTGCCTCTGGGTCCGGGGCGGGCTTATTTCGGTTTACAAGGAGGCGGTAGAGCAGATGACCGGCATTCTCACCGAGGTGGACAGCTTTGACTGGATAGCCTTCCTGCCCATGGCAGACGGCTCAGGGTCGTACACCCGTTACTTCGGCCGACTGGATATGGGCAGGATGAAGGTTCGGGGAGTGGCTGCCCGGAGAGGAGACACCCCACGCTATTTGCAAAGAATGCAGATGGATCTGTTCGAGCTCCTGGCAGGGGCAGCGAGTAGAGAGGAGCTCCGCCTCTGCAAGCCCCGGGCAGAGGAGGTCCGCAGAAGGTACAAACAGGAGCTCATGGATGCCAGGGTCGAGGTCCGGGAGCTGGCCGTACGTCGCCGGCTGAGCAGGACAAATTACAGCCGCCGCTGTGCTGAGGCCTCTGCTGTTCAGGCCCTCAAGATCGCCGGCCGTCATCCTGCTCCCGGGATGGAGGTCGGATATGTGGTGGCGGATGCCGGACGCTGGGAGGTCGATTTGGAGGAGGAGGCATCGGAGTATGATGC
>DAIO01000057.1:0-5035 GCA_002498745.1 Methanosaeta sp. UBA533
GCAGGATGCATCATGATAAATATAAATGAAGAGTGGGTCACAGGTAAAAAGTATTTAACGATGGACATAGAGTAATGATAGTAGGATACAGGGCGGCTACGAAATTACAGCATTTTCGGGACACTACCCTTCTTCTGGGATTTGCTTTATGTTCTCAGTCAAGGTCCTCAGTACATTTTGTCTCAACTCATACTCTGCAAAATCCCTTTCCTCCTCCGGTGCATTGGATGCTTCCAAGTATTCATCGCCCAATTTCTTAAGGACTTCCGGCTTTTCAGAGAGCATGTTTAAAATAGCCGCTGCGGTTTTCATATCCTTAAGCTGTGCCTTTGTTGCTCTGAATTTCGGAATCTTTCTTCTGGGAATGTCCCCAGACTCTTCACTTAATGACATATTTAATACTTACATTATTCGTATAAGTATTTATCTAAATTTGGGTACTCAAGTGTTCTTGCTATTTATATATAATTAATCGTGTGGTTTTGCAATATATAATGTTATCGCATAACATGAACTTTTTTTCCACTCAGATATTGCTGATGGCCTGTAAAAAAGCAGGAGGCTCTAATTATCGCAGATATCTATTTGCCATTTGACTATATTATCTTAGATTCGATAAAAGGGGCATCTGCCACCGATCGGCAGACATTGCCGAAGTAGGGCTCTCTCCTGGCGTTCGCCTCTCTGAGCAGTTCTTTGATCCTCTCCGGGACGCAGCTATCGATCTTGATCAGATTATCGCTTCTGAGGAGGCAGGGCTTGATCTTGCCGTCCGAGGTGACCCTCAGCCGAGTGCAATGGGCGCAAAACTCGGTGTTGTCCATCGGCCTGACCACCTCCACCTCTGCTCCATCCAGGAAATACTTCTTCCTTCTGTGCATCTCACGGGTTAGGATGGAATCCGCCCCGGCAGCAAGGCTCCTCTCGATCCCCTCAATGTCTCCGGATATTCCCTGGCCTTGAATGTCCAGGAGCTCAATCAACTGCAAGATAAGCCCCCTCCGGCGGCAGAAATCGATCATCTCCGGGACCTCCAACTCATTCCTCTTCAAAACCACAAAATTCAGCTTGATGGGCAGGAGATCGGCCTCTCTGGAGGCATCAATCCCTGCTAAAACCCTCTCCAGATCCCCTGGCCTTCCCCCGGTGATCTGGCAATACCTGTTCGGCTGGAGGGAGTCCAAGCTGACATTCACCCTGTCCAGACCAGCCCGGGCCAGAGCCTCCGCCCGCTCGGCAAGCAGGATGCCATTGGTGGTTATAGATATGTCCAGGCTCTGGGGAATACGGGCAACGATAAGATCGAGGTCATTTCTCAGCAGAGGCTCTCCGCCGGTGAACTTCAAAGAGCGCATCCCAAGCTCCGCTGCCGCTTTGGCGATGCTCACCACCATCTCTCCTGGAATCTCGCCACCTGGCAGCAGCTCTCCCTCGTGATGGCAGTAGATGCACCTCAAATTGCATCGAGGGGTGAGGGCAATTCGTATGCCTGTGACTTTGCGGCCATAAGAGTCCACCATTTGACCGGCCATTACGAGCAGGTAATTATGTTGCTAGTATTAGAACTCTCTTCTGCAAGGTTTCTTATATATTTTAATATTCTATCTCGCCCAGGCTGCGCTTGAGATAGCTTAGCAGGGTCATGGCTATTATTATGCAGATAGCAAAGCCACTCAGCAGCTCATCCCAGGGATGTCTGTTCTCGGAGAAGGCATAGATTATCCCCCCGGAGAGAAGGGCCAATATCAGGGTGGCGATGATGGAGACCAACATGGACCACATGATGGACCCCACCTCGTAGCGCTCGAAGAACGAGGCAGAGAGGACAAAAGCGATTGCCGCCAGGATCAGTGTAATGGATGCAGGCAGGCCAGGCCCGAAGCGGAAGAGCTGGATCAGCCCCAGAGCTAAGGCCATCATCACCACTGCCAGCAGTCCTGAAGCAAGAAAAGCCTTCAGGATGTAGTTGTCAAAGCGATACTCCATCCGGATCATCCTTTAATTCGACCTTTGGATCTCTGCATCAAGCTCCATCATGACCTGCTTATACTCCCGGTTTAGCCTTTCAGCCTTCTCCTCTGCTCCATCCATCACCTGGGAGCGGCCCATCATCTCCAGCTCCCGGCTCAGCTCCGAAAGGCGCATCGCCCCCACATAGGCGCTGCTGGACTTCAGGCTGTGAGCTGCGGTCTGCAGCCCTTTTGCATCACCGTTCTCCACCGCCTTCAGAATCGCTGCAATCTTTTGCGGTGAATGCTCCAGGAAGAGGCCACCCACCTCAGCAACGATATCAGGATCGCCATCATCCTGCAGCTCCCTGAGGCTGGCAAGCACCGATCGATCCAGTGCATTGCCAAAGACTTCATATCCTTCTGTCATTTCAGCCCATCCTTGCAATCTATTAGATGCGTGTTTGCGTATTTCTTACTATTTATTCTTATCTTCTTTCAGAATATTGAATTGTGAATTCCTGGCTGAGAATCAATCCAGCAGCACCATCCCAAAGAGAACAACCCTCTCCGAATAAGACCTGATCAATGGAGTCCCAGAGGTAATGGTGGATGTGCCTGGGGTCGGTTTCCGGTCCCGGTTCCGCCAGGAACCTGGCCAAAATAGCCGTCTTGTACTCAGATACGACCCTTCTCATCTCCTCTGGAGATGGAGCGAAGGGCGGGCAGCAAAGGTGCTTTCCATAGGCCCGGCAGCCGTATCTGCACTTCAGCCTCACCCAGTCCGCCACAACTATAAGATCGGTGGAGATTGGACGGATATCCGGATGGATCGATTGCAGCTCAAAGAGAATGCGGTCCCGATCCTCATCATTCATATGACCTGCCTCCTTTTTTTTATTTGCATTGCCCCTTTCTCTATTCACCTATCCGTTATCTGCGCCCGGCTCAGCCCTTTCTTTTGCCGGACCACCAGCACCGGCCTGTCCGACCGCCGGACGACATCGAATGAGGTGCTGCCCAATCTCATCTGCTTGATCCAGCCCTTCCCCTGAGAGCTGAAGATCAGAAGCGAAGCATCATGCTTTTTGGCGAGTTCCAGAATCTGATCGGCAGGCTTGCCCTTGAGGATATGGACTGTGACCATTCTTCCCGGCTGCTCCAGATCCCGACGCATCAGATTGAGCTTTTCTGCCGCTCTGTCAAACTCCTCTTCTTTGGATATTACATGAGCCAGAAGGATCTCTTTTGTTCCCTCCAGTTCCCCTGCCAGGCCTATAGCATCCTCTGCTGCCGCCGAGAGGTCAGTTGTGACCAGAATCCTGGAGAAGATATCTGGGCAGAACCTCTCCTTATTTGCCTCTTTACCCTTTTCAAGCATTTTGTGGCGGAGGATTAATAGATCGGTCTCACCCTGGCGCAGCACCTCTGTGGATACGCTTCCGAGCAGCATCCCCTCCAGCATTCCCTTACCCTGTGCTCCCATGATTATCAGGGATACATTCTCCTCACATGCCGTCTTCTGAATGGCATCGCCCACCGTTCCTCCGTAAACAAAATCCGCATCCTGCCTGGGCTCCGGCGCCTTAAGATTGACCCCATCCGCCCCACTCATGGGCTCCACTATCACCTTCAGGATGGGCTTTACCATGAGAGAAGCCTCTTTTTTGTAGGTGTTGCTAGCGATCAGCTTTGCCTCTTCATTGAGCCGAAAAGCCGCCTCGCTTATGATGGCGTCATAACTCCACCCGCTCTTCTCCAGGAGCTTGGGATTGCTGGCATCCAGGACATTGAGAAGCACTACCTCTCTGGTCCCTGGGATCTCCGTTACACATTCGGCCATCTTGCTGGTGTACCGGGAGAAGTCGGTCGGAATCAGAACTTTTTCAAACATTTCCTCTCACCCCTCGCCTATTCTCTACTCAGGAATTGTTCATGAATCTGTCTTCGTCAAAATATATCAAAATGGCGATATGTCTTGAATCAATCAAACGACGATGGCAAGGGCCGTGATGAGGATAAGATCTATTTATACCAATGGCGCATTATAATTTGTTAAGATCGATCGGCTCTTTTGGGCTGATATCGAGTGTGGGATTATGTGGAAATACATATTGTTAATGCTATTTGCCGTATCTGTGGGCCTGATGAGCCCTGCAGGAGCGGATGGGATCATCATCGTCGATCCGCCACCTGGAGTGGACGTGCGTCTGGACCAGTCTCTGGCCATCAAGTACCATCATGTGGACATCCAGATAAAGGACCAGGTGGCCACCACCCGGGTGGATCAGGTCTTCGTCAATGACAATCCATGGACTGCGGAGGGAACCTACATATTTCCCCTGCCACAGGGCGCTGCGGTGAGCGATTTTGTGATGTGGGTGGATGGCAAGGCAGTGCACGGCGAGATCCTGGAAGCCGATGAGGCCCGGACAATATATGATGATGTGGTGCGGAGGATGAAAGACCCAGCACTGCTCGAGTATGTGGGCAGAAAGGCCCTCAAGGCCTCAGTGTTTCCCATCCCCCCAGGAGAGGAGCGCAAGATTGAGCTGGAGTACAGCCAGATCCTGCCGGTGGAAAACGGCCTGGTTCATTACATCTATCCCTTGAGCACAGAACGTTTCTCCTCCCGGCCGCTGGAAGATCTGGTCGTCAGGGCCCAGATCGAGTCGCGAGAACCGCTGAAGGCCGTCTATTCCTCTCGCCATGAGGTCTCCATAGATAGGGAGGATGACTACCATGCCCTTCTGGGACTGGAGCAATCGGATGTCCTGCCGGACAGGGACTTCGAGCTCTTCTACACCATCAGCAGCGAGAAGATCGGCCTGAACCTGCTCAGCTTTAAAGAGGAGGGCCAGGACGGTTTCTTCCTCCTCCTGGCCGCACCGGATGTAAAGGTAAACGAAGAGGAGATAGTGGTCAAGGATATAATTCTAGTCCTGGACACCTCGGGCAGCATGCAAGGCGAGAAGATGGACCAGGCCAAGGAGGCTGCCAGATATGTCCTGGATCACCTCAATCCTCTGGATCGGTTTGCTATCGTCTCCTTTGCCACTACCACCAGATCTTTCAGCCCCAGTCTC
>DAIO01000057.1:5049-11934 GCA_002498745.1 Methanosaeta sp. UBA533
ATGGGATCGACGGATATCAACCGTGCGATGATCGAGGCTGTGGGCCTGGCGGAAGAAGTCCGCCCCACCACCCTCATCTTTCTCACCGATGGCCTGCCCACCGAGGGGGTGACGGTGACAGGAGCAATACTTGACAATGTAGCGCGAGAGGCACCGGATAATGTGCGCATCTTCAGCTTTGGGGTGGGCGACGATGTGGACACCGACCTGCTGGACCAGGTCTCTCTGGACCACGGCGGTGCGAGCACCTATGTCCGTCCAGGGGAAGAGATCGATGAGGAGGTCAGCGCCTTCTACCGCAAGGTGAAGATACCCATCCTCTCCGACCTCTCCCTGGACTGGGGCGATATCATAGTCGATCAGGTCTATCCCCAGAGGATCCCGGACCTTTTCGCCGGCTCTCAGCTCATCCTGCTTGGAAGGTACAGAGAAGGCGGACCGGCGAAAATCACCCTGAAGGGAATGGTCAACCAGGAAGAGAGAAGCTATACCTATGAGGATCTCAGCTTCCGGAAAGAGGGCGGCGACGACTTCATACCCCGTCTCTGGGCCACCCGGGCGGTAGGATACTATCTCACTCAGATCCGGCTTTACGGGGAGAAGCAGGAGTGGATAGACTCCATCGTCTCCCTTAGCACCCGCTACGGCATAATCACTCCTTACACCTCCTTCCTGGTGCAGGAGAAGGACATCTTCAGCGCCCAGGGAAGAGAGGAGGTAATTTCAGACTTCGAGGAGGAAATGGCTGCGGCAGCAGCTGAGCCTGCATCTGGGGAAGCAGCTGTAGAGAAAGCCGTCTATCAGAAGTCATTGAGCGCCGCACCAGTGGGGGCAGCGGTGCCAGTTAATATGTCCGTCTCTACTGGGATTGATGGAACCAGTAAGATGGTGCGGGTCTCAGAGGTGTTGAAGAATGTGGGCAGCAAGACCTTCCTCTTGAAAAATGACACCTGGATAGACACCACATTTGACCGCTCCATGAAGACGAAGAAGGTGGCATTCCTGGGCGAGGAGTACTTCGATCTGATCTCCCAAGTGCCGGTTCTGGGAAGCTACTTCGCCCTGGGTGAGAGGGTGATAGTGGTGCATGAGGGCCAGGCCTATGAGACGGTGGCCGAAGACGACTCGGGTTCTGGTTAGAGCAACAAGAAAAATGAGCGAACAGGAGGGTCGGGAGATATCTGCTCGCCCGGCCCGGATTTTTCCAATTTTTCCCTTTATATCTCCATCTGCCCCTTTACATAGAGGTCCTCTGCCACCCGGTTCAGACTCTCACCCTTCACCTCTCCGCCGTAGTCGGGCAGAATTACAATATCCTTATCATGGTAGCGATTCCGGATATCCTGGATGTAGGAGGTCTGAGAGGCCATCTTCTCCTGGCAGAATTGGCAGGGGCATTCTCCAATCACATGGTTTATGACAATGGCGGAGACGTTCACTCCATGCGACTGTACCGTCTCAATCAGCCGTCTGCTCTCCTCCACTGCCGCCTTCTCCGGGATGGTCACAACGGTGATGCTCGCGGTCTTGGGATCGGTAAGCGCATTTCTCATGGTCTCAGCCTTCAGCCGCATGGCTCTCACCTCTTTTAGTATGGAATCCCCAAATCCCGATTCAAGCATATTGAGAACCCCAATCCATTTATTTCTGATCCCCAGCACCTTGGTGACAAATCCGGTGGTGATGGAGGGCAGCTGGAGCAGAGGGAGGACCATGGCCGTGGGCGCAGAGTCTATGACCACCAGATCGTACTTCTTCTGGACGTAGATGTCATTTAGCTTGTCCATGAATATCAGCTCGGAGACGCCAGGCATGCTGGCAAAGTCCTCCGGCTTCACCTCCACCTCGAAGAGGCCGAAAAGCGCAGTGATCATGTTTTTATATCTGCGAAAGAAGCTGCGTGACTCCTCGGCAAGGTCTGGCTCATATGCAAATAGATGCTCTTTGATCTTATTCGGCTGGCTTCCCAGGTCTATATCGAAGATATCAGAGAGAGAATGAGCGGGATCCATGGAGAAGACAAGGGTCTCTAAGCCCTTTTCAGAGGCCCATATGCCTGTCGCTGCAGAACATACGCTCTTTCCCACGCCGCCCTTGCCTGCTACATAAATGAGCTTCATGGCCTGTACTGATCGGGGGTGGATTTAATTGTTTGCTAATAAAAAGGTTTTTCTACTTTCAAGACATTTTAATGAAATTAATTATAAAAGGGGGCGAAAGGATGAGGAAGCAACTAATATTAACTGCAGTGTTCATTCTGTCCATTAGCTGGGCGCAAGGTATCAGCGACGGGAGGACAGCGAGCCTGGATATCGTTGGGAGCAATGTGAATAACACCACTTTCATATCGCTGGATGGCGTTCCGGTTGCGCTGGATATAGTGGGGAGCACCGCCAGGAATATCCAGGTAGGCGCTCTGGCTAAAGATTCACAATCACAGTGCCGCAATTGCTATGAATGCGGCGCATGCGGTGAGCCGAAGATCTATACCACGCCATGGGACGACTTCAGGCGGCCTTTATGCTATCCTTGGAGTTCCTATATTCCCACCCGCTACAATAAGCCCATGATCAACTGGAATACGGGAAGCATGGCACAGGAGCCAGTCTCTCTGGGCCAGGGAACTGGCGTCTCGGGCTGATAACAGAGAAAGATGGAAAAAGCCTCTCTGGCTGGCAGGCTGTTAGAGGTCTCTTCCGCCAGCCGAAAAGCTTTTCTACTTTCAGTATATATAAAACATCCATTAAATATTATGTCCAATGGAGGGGAATGAGTTGAGGTATTCTATACTGGCAGCAATGTTGATTCTGATGGCATCAAGCGCCATGGCCTTTGGCGGCCCAGGATCAGTGGTCGTGGATATTGTGGGGAGCAATGTGGAGGATACGAAGGTTGTGGCCGATGGCCGTGGAGATATTGACCTGGAAATCATCGGGAGCACAGCGAAAAACACCATCGTTTCCCCATATAAGGCAACAAGTTATCAATCATGCCAGATCTGTCCGCAGTGTCCGACATATCCCACACCCATATATCCAACACCTGAATGTCCCACATGTCATGCGTGTCCCAGCCCTAGCGAAGAGCTGTACAAGCAGCTTATGCCCTGGGATTACAAGCATCTGGGAGTTGATGCCTGGTACGGTGCTTTCTGGTATAGGGACGATCCCAATATGCCAAAATGGCCGCAGATTTAAAAAGCCATCAGAGAAAAAGCTGCCTGGTAGCCATCTTAACGCAGAGATAACACAGGCTCAGGATTTGGTGAAGAGCCCGAGGAAAAAGGTCCTGAGCCATTCATTATTGTCTAGCGTAGCTTTTATAAAGCAGACATCGTCCTCCAAGGACGACCTCGCATTCTCGGATAATTCCTGTCAATCCGATAGGTTAAATACCTGCAGCTGAAAACCCTGCAGAAATCCATGCAAGACCGCAAAAGATCATTCTCTCCGGGCACAAGTGAGCTTTTCTGGTGCAGGAAATGCAACCTTCCTCTTCTATCGGAAGACTGTTCCCTCTGCCACAGTTCAGGCTTCAGAATCCCCCTATCCCCACCTGGCGACGTCCGCCTCTGTTCTCGCCGAGGAAAGGACCTGCTCAGAGAGCTATTCCTGCAGAACTGGGGTGCGGCAGATTTCCTGGATGACAGGCTGATCCTGCTCAACAAGATCGCCGGAACGGACCGGAGGGATCAGGTGATACTTGAGGGCCGACATATTGCCACCCTCTGGTTTGATGTAACTCTAGATCGGCACAGGCTGGACCTGGAGATCGCTGGCGCTGCACTGCTTAAAGAAAGGGCGAAGAAGAACCTGGTTGTCTGCGATGACACCATATTGAAGGGCCACATAAAAGGCAAGTGGCTGGCCAGGGATCAGATCATAAGCCTGCCCCCATCTTTGGATGAAGGAGATAGCCTCGTCTTGAGGATTGGGAAGTTCTCCGGCGTGGGAATCGTACGCAGGAAATATGAGGCCCAGGCAATCAGGATCAAGGATGTAACCCAGAGGGATTTCGTCCTGAGCGACAGACCCACCACATTGAAGGATACTATCCTGGCCAATGAGGAGCACCTGAAGCGCCTGGAGAAGGAAGCGATGACCGGGATAAAGGAATATCTCTCCCGGACCAGGCTTCCAGTGAACATATCGTTCAGTGGGGGGAAAGACAGCCTGGCCTCGCTCATTCTGGCCAGAAAGCTGATGCCCAGAATTGATGTTCTCTTCATCAATACGGGCTTGGAGTTCCCCGAGACCGTGGAGTATGTGCAAAAGCTCTGCTCGGACCATAAGCTCAGGCTGCATGAGATCAGAGGGGATAGCGACTTTTTCGAGCAGACTAAGATATTCGGCCCTCCTGCCAAAGACTATCGCTGGTGCTGCAAAACCAATAAGCTTGGACCGATGACCTCCTTTTTGGCCGGGCAATATCCCAGAGGGTGCGTTACTATTGAGGGGCGCAGAGTATATGAGTCATTCAATCGCTCCTCCATAAAGGCAGTGGAGAGGAATCCCTATGTTCCCGGCCAGACCATGCTCTCGCCCATTCGCAACTGGAGAGCCCTGGAAGTCATGCTCTACATCCACTGGAATGGTGAGGTTCCCAACCCTCTATATGATGAGGACTATGAACGAATAGGCTGCTGGCTCTGTCCGGCATCTATGCAGTCTGAGTTCTCCCGCCTAAAAGAGAGCCACCCCAATCTCTACAGCCGGTGGAACTCCTTCCTCCATGATTGGAGACAAAAAAACGATCTTGATGAGAGATATGTCGATTGGGGATTTTGGCGCTGGCGAAGGCATCCACCCAAGATCACCGAGATGGCCGACTCTTATGGTATCGGTCTAGCTTCCCAGGGTAGCATGAAAAAGGAGATCTCCCTTCAGGCGGTGAGGGGCAGATCCCCATGTGGCCTGGAGTTTTCCATTGAGGCCATCTTGACCTCACCTCAGAATCATCCTTTCTCCAGTGTGGCCAATGCTCTGGGCATGCTGGGTGAGGCGAAATACGAGGAGGATATGGGAGCCGCATTGCTGAAGACAGATAAGGGGAGGGCAACGGTCTTTGCTAACGGCCATATCATGGTCATTGCTGGAAAAGAGGAGGCGGAGGAGCTTCTGCAGAAGGTAGTCGAGGTCATACTTCGGGTCCAAATGTGCACGAAATGCGGAATCTGCCTGAAAAACTGCCGCAGAGGTGCGATCTCCCTGGAGAATACCTTTATTGTGGACCATGAGAGGTGCAATCATTGCGGGAAATGCGCCCAGGGATGCATAGCAATAGACGAGGCGAAGAAGATCTTGAAAGGCATAGGTGCCGGCTGAGGTGGGCGCAGGCGAAAAGCAATTGAGATCTCGATGAAAGGGTTGCCAGGCCAGGCGCATGTTGAGAGGGAGGATCTGCAGAAAGGATGCCAGGTCTATATCTACTGGGCTCCTTCTGCCAGTAGATTTAAATATTCGATTAATAGCAACATTATCGCACTGAGGAATCAGAATGGTAACCGGAACAGTAAAATTCTTCAATAGAACCAAGAGATTTGGATTCATTGCAGGCGACGACGGTAAGGATTATTTCGTTCATGCAACCGGCCTCATGCCGGATGTCACCATAGCTGAGGGTGACAAGGTCAGCTTCGAGGTAGTTGAGGGCGAAAAAGGCCCCAAGGCAGACAGAGTCGCAAAAGAGTAATCCAAAATTATCGCGCACAATTCATAAAAGCATAGTTTTCTATGGGCTGGGAAACCGGCCCAGATTTCCCCTTTCACTAATGCTTGATCGTCACATAGAAAGTATAGCTTCGGAGCTGTCACTCGATCGGAGGGCGGTCAGGGCAGTCTCGGAGCTTCTTGATAGCGGCGCAACCCTGCCGTTCATCGCCCGGTACCGGAAAGAGGCCACGGGAGATCTGGATGAGGTAGCCATAGGCAAGATCCGCGACAGCCTCAACCGCTCCAGACTGATGGATGAAAGGAGAATAGCGATCATTCGCTCTTTGGCCAAGCGGGGTCAGTTGACCGCCCAGATCGAGGAGAGTCTATCGAAGGCTGTAAGCCTGGCGGAGCTGGAGGATATCTATCTTCCCTTCCGGCCCAAGAGACGAACCCGGGCTATGGTGGCCAAAGAGCGCGGCCTGGAGCCCCTGGCCCGGATCATCTTCTCTCAGGATGAGAGAGAACGGGATCCTGAAGAGGAGGCTGCCCTCTACATCGATCCCGAAAAGGGCGTATCATCGGTCCATGAGGCTCTCCAGGGGGCAATGGACATCATCGCCGAATGGATCAGCGAGGATACACAGTCCCGATCCGAGATGAGATTCCTCTTCTGGTCCGACGGGGTCCTGCAGACCCGGGCGAAGGCCGGGACTGCTCATCCGGAGGAGGGCAAGTTCAGAGACTATCTGGAGCTTTCCGAGCCCATCGCCCGCATGAGCTCCCACCGTCTGCTGGCCGCTCTCAGAGGGGCTAAGAGAGGAGTGTTCAGCCTGCACCTGGTGGTGAACGAAGAGGAAGCCCTGTCGGTCCTGGAGGAGATATTCATTAAGGGGGACGGCCCGGCATCCGGCCTGGTCATGGCTGCTGCCCAGGACTCTTTTCGCAGGCTTCTTGCCCCGTCCCTTGAGACGGAGACGATATCTATAGCCCGCCAGCGGGCGGAGGAGAAGGCGATAGAGATCTTTGCCGATAACCTACGCCAGCTTCTCTTAGAGCCGCCCCTGGGCAGAAGGTGCGTCCTGGCGGTAGACCCGGGTTTTCGCACCGGCTGCAAGCTGGTGGTTCTCGACCCACTGGGCCGGCTGATCAAGAGCGATGTGATATACCCTCATGAGCCTCATAATAAGACCCGAGAGGCGGGGTCAAAGGTGGCCAGGATCTGCCAGGAATA
>DAIO01000163.1:0-8045 GCA_002498745.1 Methanosaeta sp. UBA533
AAGACTGTGATGCTGGGTCGGAGGATCTTTCTAATTCCCTGGAGATCAGCGTCACCGGCCAGGAGACGGATGATGGATCGCTAAATTGGTATAATGGTCATGTTGCGGCAGATAGCATTGAGCGTGCTGTGGATAAAGCATTGAACAGGGATAAGAAAAACGACCTCAACTCGAACAATGTGACCAGGAGCGGTTCGGCGGCGCTCTTGGGCAATAATATGATCATAGACGTCAGCGGGATCTCAGTGAGTGCTATAAATTCGGTAAAAGGGGGAAGTGCCACCGCCACCTCCAACATCGTGATAAGGCCAGTGCAGATCATCGCCTGTCCATCTGAGGTGGAAGAGAAGCTGAGATAATTCCCATGATTTCTTCTTTTTGAATCACAAACTATAAGGGCATTTTGCGTCTACTCCTCTCTCGATATGACCATCATCAAGAGGCCGAGAGGCACGCGGGACTTCCTTCCTGAAGAGATGCGGAAGCGGAGCCAGGCCCGAAAAGCGATGCAAGAAGTGCTTTGTCGCTGGGGCTACCAGGAGGTAGCCACTCCCACATTTGAGCATCTTGAGCTATTCACAGAGAAATCCGGTGCATCAGTAATAGATGAGATCTACAGCTTCCAGGACAAAGGAGGTCGGGATCTTGCCCTCCGTCCGGAATTGACCGCTCCAGTGATGCGCATGTTCGTCTCCGAGCTGCAAAACTCGCCCAAGCCTTTGAGGCTCTACTACTTTGGCAATTGCTTCCGCTACGAGCGCCCTCAGAAAGGGCGCTTCAGGGAGTTCTGGCAGCTGGGTGCGGAGCTGATAGGAGGTGCCAGGCCGGATTCCGAGGCAGAGGCCATCGCTCTGGCAGATCAGTTGATCAGGAGCGCGGGAATCAGGGGAGATATTCACCTCGGCTATCTGGGTCTCATACGGGCTATTTTAGAGAGAATCGAGGGGGATAAAAGAGCGGCAGCGATGAGAATGATCGACAAAAAGGAGCGGTCTGCTTTAGAGGAGCTGCTGGAGGATCTGGATCAAGGAGATTTGGGACTGCTGGAGCTGATCGATCTGAAGGGCAAAGCGGCTTTGGATAAGGCCCTGGAGATCGCCGGAGATCTGTTGCTCACTGAGCCTCAAGAGGCCTCCGCAGGGAGTGAGGGTCCGAAAGCCTCTTCTGAGCACAAGGTGCAGTCCGAAGGCCGCGGGTCCGCTCGCAATGGAAGGGCGGTCAGCTCCCAGCTCCACCTGGAGGAGTTCCAGGAGACTGTAGATCTTCTCGGAGCTTACGGGGTGGACTTCCAAATCGACTTTGAGATTGTGCGGGGCCTGGATTACTACTCCGGCACGGTCTTTGAGATCTATGCTGAGGGTCTGGGAGCACAGCGCCAGATATGCGGCGGAGGAACATATGAGCTCTCCAGCCTCTTTGGAGGGAAAGAGACCTCATCAACCGGCTTCGGCCTGGGATTCGACCGCATCATGGAGATCGCCCATATAAAGGAGGCGAGAAAGCCGCCGGTCTTCCTTGTATACACCCCCGACGTCAAGGTTGATGCTGCCAGGATCGCAGTATCTCTGCGAAGGTCAGTCCCTACAGTCCTGGATGTAATGGGCAGAAGCATGGGGGCGCAGCTCAAGGCCGCATCAGGAGCGGGGGCGAGGCATGCGGTGATCGTGGGCAGAGAGGAGCTGGATTCCGGCAGGCTGATCTTGAGAGACATGTCAGGGGGAGAGCAGGAGAATTTGACCTTAGAGGAGATAGTAGAACGGCTCAGCCCGATCTATTCCTCTAAATTTTATAAAACATAGAAAGGTGGCTGGTCCTTCCTCTGAGTGCCAGCCCACCTCTCCTGATTCAGCAGGCGACCTTGGCCGGATGTGATATGCGATGAGAAGTGGCCTGCTTGCCTGGGACCTTACCGCCGACGGACCTCTGCTGAACCCGGGTGACCCTTGACCTGGCAGGGGATAAGGGCCTTGCATCCGCGCCAGTTGCCGCCTTTGCCCGGGGAGAATGATACTTATGCTCTCTTTCCTCTATCTTCTCCCGGGTAAGCCTCTCGATATCCTTCAAGAAGCTGCGCTCTTCTGCAGAGCAAAAAGAGAATGCATTGCCGCTAGCTCCTGCCCTGCCGGTGCGCCCGATGCGGTGGATGTAGCTCTCTGGCTCATTTGGCAGGTCATAGTTCACCACATGGGTGATATCATCGATATCTATGCCCCGAGCGGCGATGTCGGTCGCCACCAGCACCCTTATCCTGCCTGATCGGAACCTTTCCATGGTATTAGTGCGCTGGTTTTGCGACTTGTTGCCGTGAATGGCATCCGCCTGAATCCTGTTTTTGGACAGCATCTGCGCCACCTTGTCTGCCCGGTGCTTGGTGCGGGCGAAGACCAGGACCCTCTTCATATCTTCTTTTAGGAGGAGATCGAGCAGAAGGGAGTTCTTGGAGTTCTGATCGACAAAGAATACCTGCTGATCGATGGAGTCCAGAGTGCACGCCGAGGAAGAGGCCTGCACATGCACCGGATCATTAAGAAGGCTCTGGGCAAGCTCGCCCGTCTCCCGGGTCAGAGTGGCAGAGAAGAAAAGGGAGCTGTGCTTCTCCGGCAGAGCCGAGACAATCCTCTTCACGTCTCTTATGAAGCCCATGTCGAGCATCCTGTCGATCTCATCTAGGACGAAGAACTCAACCCCCTTCAGCTCTATGTAGCCCTGGTTCATCAGGTCCAAGAGCCTGCCAGGAGTGGCGACTAGTATATCGACCCCCCGGGAGAGCATATTGACCTGCGGCCCCTGGCGTACGCCGCCGAATATGACCAGTTGTCTGAAGCGGAGAAACTTGCCATAGGTGGCAAAGCTCTGGCCGATCTGGGCAGCAAGCTCTCTGGTAGGAGCAAGCACCAGCACTCGCGGTGAGCCCGGCCGGCAGGCTCGCCGCTCGGCTGACATTCTCTGCAGTATGGGCAGCACAAATGCCGCCGTCTTTCCCGTTCCCGTCTGAGCGATCCCCAGCAGATCCTTTCCCTCGAGTAGTGGGGGTATGGCCAGCGTCTGTATCGGCGTAGGGGTGGTATATCCTTCTAGAGCAATCGCCCGCAAGAGCGGATCTATTATATTCAGATTTCCAAATGACATTTAATGCCTCTTCTTTGAATCTGAAAACAAGATGAAGTTCACGGCAATAGCCCGCAATACATGCAAGCCTGCCGGAAGCAGAGGCATTAAACGACGATGGATGTCTCCCGAAGCGATTGATCTCATAATCAAAATCGTTCCAGAGCCATCCGTCTCTTTAAGGAAGCCTGATCCGACAGCCCGTTCAAGGGCCAGAGAAGAAGCTGCCTCTGCGGTTTCAAATCATTTCCATTATTTATTTGATTTCCTATCGATTCAGCGAATCGATATCAGCCTCAAAAACATCTCAACAATTTATCGAATCAATGCAAATGGAGCGGTTGAGCATCTCCTCACCAGACTAAATATCTGTCGGTCCCATATATCGGTCAATCTTCAGATCCATAGATCATCTCTTCTTCCTCGCCGCCTTATACTTGGGCCAGCTCTGGTGGGGCAGTCCCTTACCGGAATAGCTCTCCTTCACGCTATCTGAGGCTGCCCTCTCCAGCCGGTCATCGCGTAACCTCCTCTCTGCGGCCATCTTCTTTACCAGGATATAGTTGGCGGCGAGGAATAGGGGGAACAAGAGGATACAGAATGCTACTATATGCCAGACTTCCATATATAATAGGTCAATTCATAAATATAAAAGATCATCTGAACTTCCCCAGGAGTCGGGAATAAAACTCCTTCTCCTGCCCCCCGGTGGTACGAACCAGCCGGTCCAGTATCAGCTCGGGAGTGCTCTTCGCCAGGTGGTTGTACCGCGGGCTGCGGCAGACTACAAGACAGTTGTTCTCATCCAGCCCTTCCGCCTCGATTCCGTCCACTCGAACCGGGGTCTCTGAGAAGCGACGCACATCCTCGGCCAGGTGGCTGACGAAGACCGCGGCTGAACCCCTTCGGTTCAGCTCGTCGAGCATGCAAGCGATGATGCGCGCCGAGGCTCCTGGCTCGGTTATGGACTCCAGCTCATCGGCTAAGACCAGCTTTCTCTTCTCGTTCTCCACCACAGCGAACTTTCTCATCGCCGTCTCAAAGGCTCCGGCGGAGAGGGTACCCCGGCTCTTGCTGAAGTAGTAAAGCTGCTCGAATAGACTGATCCTGCAGCTTTCGGCGGGCACGGGCAGACCCATCTGCGCCAGGATGACTATCTGAGAGATGAGATCCAGTAAAGAGGTCTTGCCTCCGGAGTTGACTCCGCTGAGAAGGGCCACCATCTCTGGAGGCTCGCCCGGCCCTCCACCAAGGCAGTAGCTCACCTTTTCCGGCTGCTCCAATGAGAGGTTTCTTGCTCCCTGAAAACACAGGCAGGTCTCTGATGCAATCTCCGGAAAGCTCAAACCCTCCTTCAGAGTGAATGAGCCCAGGGCATAGGAATAATCGAACTCCATCAGAATATGGACCAGCGCTTCCGCTCGATTTCTCTCCTCAGCCAGACCACGGGCCAGCTCTCTGTTTGCCTTCAGGCCCCTCTCCTCTTGCCGGCTGCGCAGCTCCTGCTCAAAGGATCGCAATGCTCCTCGGTCCAGCTCCAGAGGGTAGCTGACGGCAGAGGAGAATATCTCATCCAGCCAGACCTCCTCAGCTCCTTTCAGATCCAGATCCTCTCTGGCGCGCTCCTTGGCCTCTTTCAAAATCTCCTGATAGATCCCTTTCATCCGGATCTCGAAGAGCTCCCGGATGCCATCTCCCCGGCTCATCACCTGCAAGAGGTCCGTCCCATCCAGGGTGAGAGAGCTCTGCTCGATCCTTCTCTTCAGCTCCTCATTAGCTGTGGATGCTGCCTGGTCCACGCAACCCTCCAGCCGGGCGGCCAGCCTGCTCAACCGCTCCGCCTCAATGTCGCTCTTATCGCCAAGCCTGCTGATCCGGTCGAAGAAATCCTCCCAGCCCTGAAAGTCCTCTACTCCCGCTGCCCGGAGCTTCGATGCCGCCTCCACCGCGGCAGCCAGGGTTTCCATATTCTCTCTGTAAAAGCCTAAAACCGCCTCAGGAACCAGGTACCAGTCTTCTAGAGATTCGGCCCTTTCCACCTCTTCCACGTCTACCATACCCCCGCCCACCAGGCTGACAACGCTATAGCTCCGGGCGAGGGCCAAGAGCTCCTGAGGGCTTTCCGTCAGATGAAGATCGATAAATCTGTCCAGGCCGCGGGATTTCAGCCTCTGGAAGTCCTCAGCGGTGCTGGCAGCCACCGCCCTCTCCCTGACCCTTGAAGCTGACCTCTCCCGCAAAGGGCGGATGGAACGAAGCTGCTCCTCTATGCCCAGGCCTTCCATCCTCCGGGCCACCTCTAAAGAGCGAGATGCAGCTATACGGTTCTCTTCTATCAGCTCCTGGGAGGAGGAGGGAAAGAGGGTGCCGATCTTCAGTTGGGCGTACTCGGTATGGGCAAACCCAGCCAGCCTGGAGATCAGCAGGGAATAGACCCGGACAGCCTCATCGGTGGCCAGGAACTCGTCTGGAGAGACCCCGAACTTCAGGGCGCGGGCATACTGAACCAGTTGAAGAGCCTGGCGTTCGCTAAGAGTCCTGCATAGGCCCGACAGGTCCCCATCCTTCACCGCCTGCAGGGCCTTCTCCTCATCCCCATAATGCTCTCTAAGGCGCTCTCTCAAGCGAGGGCCAACTCCCGGAAGATCCACCAGTTTCAAGCGCTGCCATTTTAACAGGAATATAATATATCTGTTCCGCCAGGCTGAAGACAGTCAGGATCCGAACGATCGGGCCAGATAGGCCTGCACGGAGAAGATTAATATTCCAGAGGCAGAAGATCAAATCTCGTGCTGCTTAATGAATTACTTGATCTGGGCGAGGGTGAGAGCATATTTTTGGCGGAAGAGTCCCTGCAGGACCTGCTCGACCTGCCTGTAACTCGACAGATAATGGAGGAAGGAGTGGATTGGGATCGTTCTATCCTTCTGGAGGACATCGGCATTGCCCTTCACCTGGCCAGTCCGGAGGATTTCTGGCTGCTCCTGACAGACCGGTATTCCGGGGAGAGGATTCTGATGGATTCTGCCGATCGGTTCAGATCGGAGGCAACAAAGAGCATCGTGATAGATGAGAGCGCCTTTCTCCGCGCCCTCGTCGAGTATTATTCCATCTCCCTGAAGGACGAGCTGCTATGCGAGAGCTGCAACACGATCAACGACCTGCATTATGCAGAGGATAGAATAACGAGGCTGGTCGATCTCTTGAAGCCCAACCTCTCCTGCTCGGATGAGCCAATCCTCGAGATCTGCTGCGGCAACGGACTGGCCACTCAGGCCCTAATTCGTTTGGGTTTAGACCCCCAGGCCATGGACTTCGATCGCTGTGAGCTCTGCATAGCCCTAAAGAAGGGGCTGATGAACCCACAGAGGTCCTTCGTGCTGGATGCCAGGCTCCTGCCACGCTATTTTTCCGGCAGGCCGTTTCAAACCGTGCTCGGCTTCATGGTGGGTCTGATCGATGACTCCAACTGGCCCCTGTGGAGGGAGATACTTCTTGCTGCAGCCTCGCTCGCCGAAAAGAGGCTATTATTTACCGTCTACTCCCAAAAGGAAGCGGATCTCATCGCGAAGGAGATGGGGAAGGCGGGCTGGAGGGGTGAGGTAATCGACAACCAAGACTCCAGGGGGATATACGACCAGTGGGTCTACAAGGGAAGTCGCCAGGCACTTTAAAAGAATGATGGAAAGCTTAATTATCCATACCATTCCTCTGTAGAAGTGGTGAGATTCTTGGCTGACTTTAAGAAGCGAAATGCGGAGAGAAAGGGCGGCAAAAAAGAAGAGATCAAAAGCAAGAAGCTCATGGAAGAGAACCTGGATGATTTAATAGGCAGAGGAGAAGTAGAGAAATAGGCTTCTGCGGCGGAGCTTTGGGCCGAAGAGACCAAATGGCTTCATTTAACCCTTGATCATCCTCCGGGAGGAAGATTTTTGTCTTCTGTGATCCCCGGTTTGCAGGTCTGAACGGTCCTCGAATAAGATTGTTGAATGCCAGAGAGATGGGATGTCTAAATTGCCATCTCATCCCTTTTAAACGGCCTATCTGGGACAGAGCTCTTTTGGATGGCCGAATCTCGCAGAAGATATTTTTTGCAGTTCGAATCACAGTTTATAAACGAATTTGGAGTTACAGCCAGATACAGAGGTGATTTGTCTGGCTGCAAATGGCATTTGGCCATTAAGGAGTGACGCTCAAGCTTCGGCTCAACTCTTTGAGCTTTTCGATGCTCTCCAGGGTCTTGGCGGACTCTTTTCGCTTCTCATCCTCGAAATGCTTTATGATATCGCCCAGGGATATGGTCAGCCGGTAGACCTTCATCGGCCTTCCTTTGCCATCCTTTTTGATCTCCCTCTCTTCCACCCAGTTATTATTGCGCAACGTGCGCATGGCAATGCTCACCTCGGGCTGGCGGAGGTTGGATCCGATCTCGATCTCCCTTGATGTGGCCTCCTCCACATTGGCCAGGTAGGTGATCATACTGGCCACATTTCTGGGAATGCCAAGCTCTCGGAGAACCTCTACGAACTCCCTGTCGGCATCATCCAAAACTTTTACTGAGAATTGTCTCATAATGACCTCATTCTATTTTTGTATATAACAAATACCTTATGATATAAATAGTTTATTTCGATGCGAGATATTCTTCTTTGACATAAGATTATACTATAGATATAAACCTCAGATGCCATTGTTTTGCCATAGTCATATATTATATCCATCAAATCATAGATGCAACCCTATGGTAATCGCAATGCAACAGTCAAGGAAGGCGGATTTAATTAGCGCTTAAATTGCCGTTATACTGATGCAAGGAGATAAATATTATTGGGACATTAATATTTATAATAATACAGTTTTAATTTTGATTTCACCTCAATTCGGCAGGAGGCCCCATCCTTCAGGGTGGGGAGGAATGCCGAAAGTTCTATATGCAT
>DAIO01000124.1:0-4588 GCA_002498745.1 Methanosaeta sp. UBA533
GAATTATATAATCATGTTCCCAGGCGGGCCCGGCTAACAGTGAGCTTGCCCCGCAGTTCGATCTCGTGGCCCTATTTCTCCGCCGGCAGCGTCACATCCACCACCTGGCCCGCTTGCCATTCTTTGCTATGCGTGGCCACCACCACCGCCCCCAGACGGGGATCGTAGAATGCGATGGCTGCTGCGGGGGAGGCGTGCAATTTGTGCAGTGCCATGCCGTAACGTCAGATTGGGGCCCGGCCCTCCACGATCACCAGCGAGCCGNNTGGCGGGCAAAGGCGGGAGGGGCTCAGAGGGGGTGATGGGCAGGAGACGGCGATGGAATAGATTACTTGTGCAGTCAATTTTTATGCCTCCAAGATCTGGGCCTTCCTCCAGCCATCCAAGAATGATCCTCTAATCAAGCAACCTCTTTTATTTTAAGTTCGACCTCACCCGCTGCAATGGGTTTTGCCAGAAGCCTTCCTTCACGGAAATCCTTGACAATCCTGTCGATCTCTCTGGAAGCTTCTGGTGTCAGATATGCCTCATCACAAATATCGCATATAAGAGCTGGTACATTCTTGATCAATAATACTCCATCATCGACCCTGGTGAGATACTCTGTCCTGCCCCGATGCAATCTTCCTCGACCGCAGTTGCAGGTATCAGGAATCAACTCATTCTTCTCGTCATATTGTCTTTCCATTCTCCATCCTCCGGCCAGTAGACTGTGATTATTCGCAAATGGTTTTCGCAGAGAGCTACCACGGCATGACAATATCGCAAGCCAGCTCTGCCAGCAATGAGTGCAGAGGGACACGGCCTGCTGTCTGGATAGTTCTCTATTATACTTCCATCCAATATCAAATTAACCAAATCCTCAGTAGAAATGCCCCACTCATCCATCCTCCTGTGGGCATGAAATGTTATTATATAATTATCCAGCAGGATATGCTTCTTGATCTCATCGATCAGCACTCTTCTGCCACCTCCCATATACCCATTACCGACACATTTCATCCTATTTTGATATTAAGGCATGGGCAAGACTGGGTTGTAACGCCGCGGAGCAAATATACACATTGCCTGCCACTGGCGAAATGGCGTTTTTGCTACTCTTCGGCTGGCGCAATATCTTATGGAGAAAGGATTAATAGCATCGTTCCAGGCCCCTGTGGCCTATTAAATGAATAAGATTATCCAGCCGGGCTAATAAACCCTGCAAATATCTCGCTCAACAAATCTAATGGCGATTTTGCTGTGTTACAGGCAGCGTCTCATCCACCAACCTGGCCCGCCTGTCACAGCATGGCTGTGCGATCCTGCCCACCGTATCGAGGAGAGATGCTCTTCATTGAGATCCTCAGAAAGCTTATAGAAGTGATTCTTCACAATTATTGGTTGATATGATAGATCGCCTTGAGCCTCAATCCATCACAATGGTTCAGTCGCTGCTTGAATGGGAATCCATATTAGAAGAGATAGAAATGGCTGGATTCTTTGGCCTTAATTTGGCCGCCACCGGCCCCGATCCTCTTAGCCATGAGATCCAGAGAATCTCTCTCGCCGTTCCCAATATTCCCTGTAGCAGCACAGTCTATACAGTCGATATAGCTGACCGCCCTGAGCTGAAAGAGAGCATTATCGGTGACCTGGCTGGGCTGCTGGAAGAGAGGAGGATCAAGAAGATTCTGTACGACTCGAAATCCGTTCTCTCATTCATCAGGGCAAGAGCCGGTCGAAAGCTGAACTTCTGCAGCATTTTTGATATCATGCTCGCCTCTCAGATCTGCTGGTCGGGGTACTACTATCTGACTCCATCCGGCAATCCCAAAAATCCCTGGGCGAAGAGGCTTGTCGATCACAGTCTGGCCTCCCTGGCGGAAAGGCATCTGGGAATCGTTCTGGATAAAGAGGGGTGCTCTGCTCAAGGAGCGGCTGCCCTTTTGCCGCTTCATGATATTCTGGCGGAGCTATTGGCCAGAAACGATTTGCAGAGGGTGGCTGACCTGGAGTTTCGCGCTGCTATTGCCCTGGCGGAGATGGAGATCTCGGGGATTGGCCTGGACTCCTCTGGAGCAAGAGAGCTCATCTCCCAGGAGGAGGGTGAGATCATCGATCAGATCTGGAGGATGCAGGATGAGGCAGAGAGGAAGGGATTTGTCACCATCTCATTTGACGGCAAAAAGCTCTGCTATTATCTGAATCCCGACCGGCAGGAGGATGTTATGGCCTTTCTGGCAAAGAGGGGCTACCGGCCTGCCAGCACCAAAGCAGAGGTCCTGAAAAGCCTTGCTGCTGCAGGCTGCTCTTTCGCCGAGGCTCTTATGCGCTACAGGCATCTCTCCTACAATCTGGTGTTTCTGAACAAATGGCTGGAGAAGGTTCATCCTCTGGACGGCAGGGTTCACCCTCAGTACTTCCAGATTCCCTCCTCAACGGGAAGAATCAGCTCCCGCCACCCCAACGCCCAGCAGATCCCCCGCAGGGGAGATGATGCCCCGAATATTAGGAGGTTATTTCTACCGGCTGCAGGCAAGAGGTTTGTCAAGGCCGACCTCTCCAATATCGAGCTGCGCATAATGGCCCGTATCTCCGGGGATGAGGCCATGCAGGAAGCCTTTATAAATGGGGTCGACCTGCACCGCTTGACTGCTTCCCGGATCAGCGGAACTCCAGTCGATCAGGTGACTGATTCGCAGAGGCAGGCGGCCAAGGCCATGAACTTCCTTCTCATCTATGGAGGATCGGCGAAGAGCTTGCAGTGGCGCATCCTCTCCGACTATGGCGAATTTATCTGCCTGGATGAGGCGGAAGAGCGCCTGGAGAAGTTCTTCTGCAGCTATCCGGGAGTAAGAGAGTGGCAGAAGATGCAGCTCTCCCAAATGAGCTACACGGCGCAGCACCACTTCCATAACTGCGTGCGGGGATTCTTCTCCCTGCCACTGACGGCCACCAGAACGGTCCTCGGGCGGAGGCGGATCTGGCCGCGTTTTGGGGCAGGGATCACTGCCAGCAAGTTCCAGATGTACAATACCCCCTGCCAGGGGACGGGAGCGGATCTGATCAAGCTGGTGATGGCCGAGGTCTATGAGAAGCTGTCGGACGAGGAGGCGAGGATAATAGCCTCCATTCATGATGAGATCATCCTGGAGGTTCCCGAGGAGAAGGCGGAGGAGTATGCAGTAAGGCTCAAGGAGATCATGGAGAGGATAGGATCCGAGATGCTAGATCCCGTGCCGGTGAAGGCAGAGGCGAAGGTGATGAGAACTTTAGCGGAATAATTGAGCAGTTTTTTAGGGCTAAAATATCATTCACAAGCTGTTTTTTTATGGGCGCGGAGCAGAGGTCGCAGGTGGCAGGGTTTTTTGCCCCCTCAACGCCGGAGTGGACTGAATACGATCGAGCCAAGCCTTCGATGGTTTGGTATATTAACAAAAATATTCTCAGGGGGACAGGAAGACCTAATAATGAAGGAACTTAGACAAAATTTTGGAATATTCGATCAATAAGACCCTTCAGCAAGCCGTCTGGCCAGATCAAGCGCCTTTTTCTCTTCCTCTATTCTCACATTTCCGCCAACCTCCTTCTCAAGAAGTTCTGCTGTCTGACGGAAGTTGAGCTGAAGAATCTCCGCGGCTTCTCTAACCGTGATCTCTCCATCCGAATAGAGCTCAAGGACGTAATTCAGGATACCCATATACATGAATATTTCCGGCATCTATATTTTCCTGAATATTTCTGGCATCAGGACAACCTTTAGACTCAAGGACCGTCTCCTCATAGACTCCTTGATTAGTACATCGGAGTCCATTACAATCCTCATAAATCATTCCAGGATGATCTGTCATAAAAACTTGCTCATAAGTACTTATGATGTCAATAGTAGTCATAATCTTTCAATGTAATTCGGGCGAGCTGCTTTTCAGTGGGCTACGCGAGGCGCCCCTTCGGGACGCAGGCAAAAGGGCCCCTCAAAGCCTGAGAGATCGGAATGAGCCGTCGATGGTTATAGGAAAGATTCTCCAGGCGGGCCTGGCCAAAGATTTGAACTGCTTCTATGAGGCTCAAAGGATATTGGATATAACGATTTCCCGAATCAAGTGCTGTATCAAGGTTATTTTGATTTGCACAGACTTTTTTTAGTGCACGCCGCGAGTCGGCCCTGTGGGCCTCCCGCGCTAATGCCCTGGGCCCCCTCAACGCCGGGGAGGCTTGGATACAATAGAGGCAAGCCGTTGAATGTTTGTGGTATTGATAGGAATACTCTCCAGATGCAGATGCAGAATGAAATGCATCATTGGATTCATGCATAAGGAGAGATTTGCCTACTAATTTTATAATTATGATAGTATTCACCAGACGGGCTGGGGGCCACTTCTTCGCAGAAATGGATAGCTGGCCAGCGGCAATTTTGTCGCGGTTGACAAACCGAGTTTCAATTGGGCCACTTCTTCGCAGAAATGGATAGAGAAAAGTTACCTGTTGATTTTTGGGCAAAATTGACTTTGTTTCAATTGGGCCACTTCTTCGCAGAAATGGATAGGTGGCCAAGTTTCGAAATTGATTGGGAAAACGCCGGGTTTCCCATGGAAAACCAAAAAAA
>DAIO01000154.1:0-4283 GCA_002498745.1 Methanosaeta sp. UBA533
GGAGTAGGTGATCGAAAACGTACCTTCTTCTATCTTCTTCCATTCTTTTTTACCCTAACCATGATTAGGCGAGCTTTGGCCACTGCGTTTTCATTGGTCGCCAAGATAGCTTTACGTTTGCTCTCTGCTTTCATCTAGAAAGAGACTTTCTTCATCAGCTCGCCATTGAAGACCTGGTATCCCGCCCTGGTCAAGCCCTGGTTTTTGCCCCGCCGGACGGATTGATACCAGTTGTATGGATAATCCTGTTCACCCTGATGGGAATCTCCCTGTTTCTCGTCTGGCGGGAGGGCCTTGACCGCCCGGAAGTGAAGGCGGCGATCTACATATTTGCCCTTCAGTTCGTATTCAATATCGCCTGGTCAGGAGCATTCTTCGGCATGAGGTCCCTCTATTACGGATTGATAGTGATAGTGCTGCTCTGGCTGATGATACTGCTGACGATTTTCAAGTTCTGGCAGGTCTCAAGGAACGCCGCCCTGCTGCTCGTCCCATACATCCTCTGGGTGAGCTTTGCCATGGCTCTGAACTATAACATAATGGTGCTCAATCCATAAGCCGGGCTCAAAAGTCATGACCGGTTATGCTTTCACCGGTCATACCCTTTCTGGCTATGCTTTTCTTTCAGTCAGCTTCTCAAAGCACTCCATGCATACCACCTTTCCGTTGACTGTCCGGCCGCAGATCTCCATGAAACCCTCACCGCACTCCTGGCACCGAAGAGTGGGATGAATCTGCGCCTTCCTGGGCGGAGGGATTTGGACCGTGCTCACGCTGAGCAACTCATCATCTGGAGCTTTGATGATCCTCTCCATCTCCCTGGTTCTCATGGTCTCAAACTCCCGTCTCTCCTCCTCCGATAGCTCCCCCTTGAAGTACCGGGCTCTGATCTCATCCATGCCCTTCGATAGATCTCCTTTGAAGTAGATTCTCGTCGCCCGGCCATCGTTTCTGGAAAAGAAAGTGAAGGCCTGCTTTCCATGATCATTGATAATCAGATTGCCCTTGCCAGCGGTGCACCCCAAGATCTGCTGCACAGCATCCACGCTGCAGGATTTGTTCTCTGCAATGCACACCAGCTCCTCATCCTCGGACCTGGGATGATGCTCTTTAACATACTTTGCCACTCTGTAGCCTATGGCAACCCCCGGACACAGATGCCCGTGAAATTCAACCACTCCTTTCAAGTCGTCGTCCATAATTCCTCTTTATAAGTATTTTGATTTTCATCCTCAATCCGGCCAAGAGGGCGGGTCCCTGTCATTCCGTCCATTCGACCATCTATCTCCCTGCCCACCTGACCATCCTCTGGCTCATCTCTCCGCGAGCCTCTCCTCTCCCTCATGTCAAATTCTCCACAGGCGCTCTCTATCAGCCCTCTGGTGTAGGGATCGACAGCATTAGAGAGGATATCATCCGTAGCCCCTTCCTCCACAATCCTGCCTTTCAGCAGCACTGCTATCCGGTCGCTCGCCTTCCTGGCCACTGCTATGTCATGAGTGACGAAGAGAATGCCAAGGCCCATCCTCTCCTGCAGATTCAAGAGGAGCTTGAGGATCTTCGCCTGCACGCTGGGATCGAGCGCTGAGGTGGGCTCATCGGCAATCAAGAGCTTTGGCCTGAGGGCCAGGGCCCTGGCTATCGCCACCCTCTGCACCTCTCCCCCGCTCAGCTGATGGGGATACTTCGCCAAAAATCGATCGCTTATTGGCAGCTCCGCCTGTCTTATCACCTCTTTTGCCCTGGCCACCCTCTCTTCAGGGCTTCCTCTGCGCATCACATTCAGGGGCTCGAGAACTGCATCCAATACCGTCATGCGGTGGCTCACAGACTCCTTGGGATTCTGAAAGATCATCTGCACCCGGCTGTAAAAAGAGACATCCCTTTTGCCAAGCTTATTCCCTTCCAGGAAGACCTCGCCAGAGCTTTGCTGGCACAGGCCCATGATGGCCTTGGAGAGAGTGGTCTTTCCTGAGCCGCTCTCCCCCACCACCGCCAGGGTCTCTCCTTCATAGAGTGTCAAATCCACTCCGGATAGAGCGGAATAGGAGTCAAATGAGACGCCCAGGTCCCGAACCTCAAGCAGGGGGACAACCCCTCCCCGGTGGCAGGAGACGAGCCTTCCTTTCACCTCCTGGAGGAGCGGGATTTCGGTCTTGCAGATCTCTATCCTCTGAGTGCAGCGATCGTGAAATGGACAGCCTTCGAGGCCATGGCTCATCATTCCCGGAATGCCCTGCAGATCTTTGGCCCGGTTCATGGCCGGATAGGAGCGGATAAGGCCGCGGGTATAAGGATGAGCGGGATTTTTCATGATCTCTTGTGTATCTCCCGTTTCCACTATCCTGCCGGCATAGAGGACCGCCAGCCGATTGGCCAGCCTCTGCGCCAGCGAGATGTCATGGGTGATCAGAAGGGACATCCTGCTGTGCAGAGCCTCCTCTAGCAGGCGGATGATATCCATCTTGGTCATGGCATCCAGGGACGCAGTGGGCTCGTCAAGTATCAGAAGATAGGGATCATTGGCCAGGGCCATGGCGATGGAGATCCTCTGCTTCTCTCCCCCGCTCAGCTGGTGGGGGTAGGAAACAGCCTTCTCTTCGCTCAGGCCTACAGCCAGCAGGAGGCGGAACATCCGAGACTGGAGTTTCCTCTCGCAGCTCGATTTCTCCCCTCTTTTCTGATGAATGGAAATGGCCTCTATGATCTGATCCCCAACCCGTTGCACCGGGTCCAGAGCATCCTCGATATTCTGAAATACCATGGCCATCTCTCCCCCCCGTAGCTGGCGAAGCTCATCCTCTGTGATCCGGAACAGATCCCTGCCATTCAGCAGCACCTCTCCCCTGGATGCTCCCTCTGAGAGGAGGCCCATAATTGAGAGGCCCAGCGTGCTCTTTCCCGCTCCGGACTCGCCGATAATGGCCATGCAATCGCCCTTATCGATATCCAGATCTATTCCCCTGAGGATCTCCGTCCTCGCCATCGTGACCCTAAGGCCTCTGATGCTCAGCATCCGTCAGCCTCCAAAGAGCCAACCTCCCCATTCTCATGCTCATGATCGTGTCCATGCTCGTGCTCATGTCTGCACAGCCTGGGGTCCATGGCTGCCTCCAGGCTCACTCCTAAAAAGCTCAGGCTCACCAGGATGAGCGACAGAAGGATGCCGGTGGGAAGCAGCCACCACTTCCATACATCGAGATAGGTGAAGGCCAATGCCTGATTCATCATCTTCCCCCAGCTGATGATCAGCGGATCTGAGACTCCAAGAAATGCCAGCCCCGCCTCCATGAATACCGCCCTCCTGGCATCCTGGATCATCATGGAGGCGATGATGGGAGAGATATCTGGCACAATATGGTTCTTGAGTATATGCCTCTGGTCTGCTCCAAAGGTCCTTGCGGCATAGATATGCATCCGCTCCTTCAGGGTGAGGACCTGGGAGCGCACTATTCTCGCTCCTCCTGGCCAGGTGAAGGCGGATATCAGCAAGATCAAAAGTGGCAGGTGCGGCCTGAAGTAGGCCGCAATCAGAATCATCACAATGATTGTGGGAAGGCAGATCATCACATCCACTATTCTCATCCAGAAGCGCTCATAGAGGCCGCCCACCAGCGCAGAGGAGGCTCCGATCAAGACGCTAAGCGAAGAGGCGAGCAGGGCCACAGATGCTGCCACCAAGAGGGAGGTTCTCGCCCCGAAGAGCAATCTGGTCCAGATGTCCTGGCCCATGGAGTCTGTGCCCAGAGGATGATCATTCGAGGGAGGACTGAATATTCTGCCGCTGTACTCGGCAGGAGAGTAGGGGGAGAGGAGGGGCGCGAATATGGCCATGAGCAAGATTGCTGCCAGCACCAGGATGCCCAAAAGCGCCATCCTATCGTGCCTGATCTCATGGCCGAGGTCAATATGCATATCTGGTCCTCGGATCCAGCCTCTGGTAGATGTGGTCGACAAACATATTGGCGAAAAGAACGGTGATCGTCACCAAGAGAAGTATTCCCTGGATCAGGGGATAGTCCCGGGCATCCAAAGCGGTGCGGAGCATCAGTCCGAGGCCGGGATAAGAGAAGATGATCTCGATGAACAGCGCGCCTGTGATCAGCTGAGGAATGCGCAGGCCGGTAGCGGTGGTCACGGGAAGGAGGGCGTTTCTTCCTGCATGTGAATAGCGCAGGCAGAATTCAGAGCAGCCCTTGGCCCGGGCGGTGAGCATGAATCCCTCCTTTAATATGGTGACAACGGTGTTTCTGGTGAGAAGATATATGCCGCCCAGATCCACT
>DAIO01000111.1:0-1384 GCA_002498745.1 Methanosaeta sp. UBA533
CCTAAACTATTTTGTTACAATAACTTAGGCCCGATGAACTGATTTATATGACCTTCCCGAAGGGAAAACGGACGGTCGTGGCCTGGTATGACCATATCCGCCATTTCTATAATCTTGTTCATACTGGCCACAGCCAGGGCGCGATCGTAGTGCACTGCCGGAGGAACCCTCTTTTGATAGTTGCCTAAAGTGGGCAGGGCGTCCCCCGCTATAACCACTATTCCAGAGGCCGTTGCCATTTCATCCTCGATATGATGAGGGGCGGCATCGACCGCCAGGGAGATGCTGTCCGGGCTGTGGCCGGGGGTGGCCAGGGCCCGAACGCCGGGGGCGATCTCTTCCCCATCCTGGGGAAATATCTTAGTAGCCCGAGAAAACAGCCGGTTGTTGGCGCAGTGGTCGGGATGGGAATGGGTGTTTACAATTATGTCGATATCCGACTTCTCCAGCCCCAGGTCAGCCAGAGCCTCAAGTATCACCTCACCATCCCCCTCCTGGCCGCTGTCCACTATGATCATTCCCTTCTCGCTCTCAATCAGCGTCACTGAGGAGCGGGCGTCCAGGATGTTGCCCCCCTGGTCCCGCAGGATCGATCCCAGCTTGAGAAGATAGATCCTGGGCAGCATCTTATCCTGCCTCATTCCCATCGGAGTTCACTTTTTCCGGCCGATCTAAGCCAGGTAGAGCTTTTTCAGCTTCTCGTTGAGCCTTTCCACCTGAATGGGGGCAGTGCCGATGTACTGATGGGGGTCAAGCAGGGCGCTTATCTCCTCAGGCTTCAGGAAACTTCTGACCGTCTCGTTCTCCAGGAGAACGTCTTTGAGCTCCTTTTTCTCTTCGAAGGCAGTCATGCTGCTCTGGCGCATGATCTCATGGGCCTGCTGGCGGCCCACTCCTTTTTTGGCCAGCTCCACCATCACGTTCTCCGCCATGTTCAGGCCGTGCAGGAGCATGAGGTTTCGCTCGATATTATCCGGCCTCAGCCTCATATTGCCCAGAGTGCGAACGGCCAGGGCGAGGATGTGGTCGGTGAATATGAAGGCCTCGGGAAAGACAACCCGCTCGCAGCTGCTGTTGGTCAGGTCGCGCTCATCCCACAGGGGAATGTTCTCAAAAGCGGGGATGAGCTGCGCCCGCACCACCCTTGCCAGGCCGCAGATCTGCTCGGACTTGATCGGATTTCTCTTGTGAGGCATGGTGGATGAGCCCACCTGCTTTTTGCCAAAGCCCTCCTCCACCTCGGCGATCTCCGTCCTCTGCAAGGTCCTCATCTCGATGAATATCTTATCCAGGGTGGAGGCGACGAGCGCCATCCAGCATACCATCTCTGCATGCCTGTCCCTCTGCACCACCTGATTGGAGACGTCCACCTCGAACAGCTCCA
>DAIO01000111.1:1409-3310 GCA_002498745.1 Methanosaeta sp. UBA533
GCGCCAGACATCTTGCCCACTGCCGCCCGGGGTCGCAACTCCTCGAGCCTCTGGATATGGCGCCCAACCTCAGAGGCCCAGATGGCGAACCTCAATCCGTAGGTGGTGGGCACTGCTATCTGGCCGTGAGTCCGGCCAGCGCAGACCAAATTTCTGTTCTGCATGGCCAGGTCCAGGAGAAGAGCGAGCATTTTTTTCAGCTTCTCCTCCAGGATATCCAAGGAGGCTTTGATCTGCAGTCCGGTAGCGGTATCCAGGATATCATTGGAGGTCGCCCCCAGGTGGATCCACTCCCCAAACTTGGGGCTCTCCTCGGCCAGGGCGAGCACAGTGGCCATCATGTCATGGCCGATCTCATCCTCGATCTCCTTGGCCCTCTGGGGCCGGGTGATCTCTGCGGCCCGAGCGATCTCCTCTGCCGCCCCGGGGGGAATCATTCCCAGCTCCTCTTCCGCTTGAGCCAGGGCCGCTTCCACCCGGAAGAGACAGCGCAATCTGAAATCCTCTTCCCAGATGGCCTTCATCTCTCGTGTGCCATATCTGAACTCCATGGGGTGAATAGACATGCCAGGAAAGATGACAGAGGGGATTGATGGAGCTTTTGGTCTGAGAGGGACGACAGGAATATCTACCTCGAAGAAAGCCCAGGCTAAGCCATCGGTAGACACGATCGGCCAATGGAGCCAGGCTACTTGACGGCCAGCTGCTGAATGTGAAGATATTGAGGATTGCATACATCGTTCCGGAATATGTTCCAATGGGACCGGAACGCCAGGCAGACCGCTGAGGTTTATGCTCAGGCCAAAAAGATTGCAGAATTATCTGATAAATAAAGGCGGAAGAGCTTTAGCTCTCCTCTGCTCGCCTCTTCCCTACTTTGCGCCTTTATATTCTATCTCTTCATCCTCCAGAGAGCCAGGATCAGGACAAGGCTTGCGGCCACAGCCCCTGGGCCGGGGCTCTCCTTCTGGCTTTCAGCGGGCTTGTCGGGCTGGGCAAGAGGTTCCGTCTCAGGCTCTTGGAATTCTCCTTCTTCTGCATCCTCCAGGGCGGGCTGATCCACTCTCACAGGCTCACTGGCACGATTGCCATTTCTTCCAATGATGTTGACATAGCCGGTCTTCTTTCCGGAAGGGGCACCAGCGACGACCACATCTGCCACAAAGGAGTAGTTGCCGGGAAGAAGATCTCCCGCCGCGACAATACAATCATAGTTGGTCACTCCCTGAGGGAAGATGTTCTGGATCTTCTTGGGGCAGGTGATCGTCAGCCCCTCGGATACATTCCTGAAGACCAGCTCCACATAGGCCCTGTCGCTTCCCAGTCCCTTGACCGAGACCGTGAAGTTGGCCTCGCTATTGGGCAGCATCTCCACCGGGGTGATATCGATCACCTGAAACCAGTACGATGCATTTGCCTGGCCCGGAAGAAGCAGAAATACGGCCAGCAAAAGGAGGAAAAAGCAAGCTCTCATAGAATTTAATTGTCTGGATGATTATAAAGATTTTTCGGAAAGCAATTCAGGTGGCGAGGAGTAGCAGCAGCAGTACAAGCAGCCTTACCATTATGCTGATGCCCGCAGAAACAGCGGTCAGGGAGACCCCCAGCTTCACGCCGAAGATCGATGTATAGTTGGGCAGAGTTGATCTGATGGTGAAGACTGGCAGCATGAACATGCTTCCCAGCATCAGGACCATCAGGGCTTTCAGCTCTGATATTCCGCCATTCTGAATCAACGGTCCGAGAAGGACGATTCCCGCCTTGGGGCTGGCCACATAGATGGTCAGCGGGATCACAGTCTCTGCTGGGATCCGGAAGATGCTGGCAAGAGGCGCCACGTTCAGCGACTGCAATATTCCCTCCTCGCTCAAATAGAGAACGAGAAATGTCATAATGAAGTA
>DAIO01000041.1:0-5680 GCA_002498745.1 Methanosaeta sp. UBA533
CGGGGAGGGCGAGGAGCGGAAGGGTTGTGGTCCTGATGGCCAGGGGCACTCGGGATGAAGCCTACTACTGGATTAGCGACCGCAAAGAGAAGACTATGAACAAGCAGATGCGAACTCTGAGCGGCCAGGCTTCCCAGTCACCCTCGAGCAGCTCCAAGGATTTCCTTCCCCGCCAGCTAGAAGTAACCGAAGATAATCAAGAAAGGCAGAACAGGAAAGGGCAGGAGAGGCTGGTGGATTGGACAGAGGCAGATGAGGAACGGGACAAGATCTATGTCGATCCCAGAGAGCGTGGAATGGCCAGGCTTCTGGAGGGGAGAGGTGCAGAGGTCACCCTGAAAAACCTGGAGGTGGGCGACTATGTGGTAAGCGATCGAGTGGCGATCGAGCGCAAGACCGCCCAGGATTTCGTGGCCTCGATCATCGATCCGGAGAGAAACCTCTTCCGCCAAATAGCAGATCTTGCCCGGAGCTACGAGCGGCCGGTCTTGATCCTGGAGGGAAGAGACCTTTATTCCCGCCAGGTGAGCGCAAGCTCCATTCAGGGAGCATTGGCTTCGGTGGCAGTGGATTATGGGATGCCCATCATTCCCACGGAGGACCAGGAGGATACGGCATCGGTCATCACCATGCTCGCCGCTCGTGAAAGGAGGGCGGGGCATGAGCCCAAGCTGCATGGCCACAAGACCGCCAGAACATTAAAAGAGCAGCAAGAGTACCTCATATCCGCCATTCCCAGCGTGGGGCCATCGGTGGCAAGAAAACTCCTCCGCCACTTCGGGTCAATTGAAAAAGTGATCGCTGCCAGCAAGGAGGAGCTGCAAGAGGTGGACATGGTCGGGCCTAAGATCGCGGAGCGCATCCGGGAGCTGGTGGGAGTTGAGTATAAGGGATGAGATTTGTGTTAACCAACAAGTATATAAGGCAATTAAACCACTCTGGTGATGCTGCATAAGCGTCGCTTCAATTGAGTTTGATGGGATGTTTTGTAGTATGTAGGATCGATTCACGGAATCGATGCCAAAGGTAAGTGAGTTTAAATGGAAAGATATGGAAGCGGAAGCAGAGGCGGCTACAGCAGCGGCCCGAGAGAGATGCACGATGCCACTTGCGCAGAGTGCGGAAAGGCATGTCAGGTTCCCTTCAAGCCCGATGGCTCCAGGCCAGTTTATTGCAGCGACTGCTACCAGAAGCATAGACCAGCCAGACCACCCAGAAGATACTAAACTGGGAATTCATCCCTAATGGGATTGCTGTATAAGCGGGGTCAATTTTTTAAGCCCTGCAAAGCAAATTTTTAGAAAGCTTTTTTCGAATTTTTTAATATCTTCAGATGTGCAGCTTCAAGCCATCTTTTCCCACGATTATATCCTGATAGTCCTTTACCGATGCCACGGCATCAATACGCTCCTGGATGCTTCTGTACCTGCCTGCATCGAAATGAGTTAAGGCCAACCTTTTGGCTCCTGCCCGCCGGGCGATATCGGCTGCGTCCTGGGGATTTAGGTGAGGCCAGGCAGGGCTTGACTCCCCAGGCTTATGGGAGCATTCAGCTATCAATAGGTCTGAGTCACCTGCCAGATGAACTGCGCCCTCGCAGACGCCGGTATCTGGACAGTAGGCGATTATCCTTCCCTCCAGATCGAAGCGATAGCCGAGGGTGGGAGAGGCATGAAGCAGAAACTCACACTCCAGGGCGAAGGGCATCTTGTAGGGCCCGGGCAGAAGCTCGCCAACCTCTGCAGGATAAGGAAGCTTTTTCAGGGGAACGGTGAAGGGATCATTGACTATGGTGTTCAGGACCTCTCTGGTGCCCTTCTGGCCGAATATCTTCAGCCCTTGAGAGAAGTGAAACTTGTTTAATATATGCAGCCCCTCAATGTGATCCAGGTGGAAGTGGCTCAAGAAGAGATAGATAGGAAGATCGTCATCTATGTACTGGTCTGCCTTGCTTATGCCATTTCCCGCATCAAGGATTATATGATACTTATCGGAGTTGATCAGGGTACATATGGTGTTCCCGGTATCGCTGTCATACCAGCCGTTGGTTCCTAGAAATATTATCTCCATCTATCTGCCTCATTGGGTCAATAGGTCAGCATTTGCCTTTGCGGTGAATTGGTATGGATTTCGTCAGAAGATCCGACCTGATCTCCATGATCCCCGACTCCAAGCTGATGATCTCGTCCCCCTTGACCACGGATATGTCTCCCGGAGCGCCCCGATCCAGATACTCTATCCTGGCCTTGGATAGATCATACCCAGGATCATGAATGAGCCGGAGCAGAAGGGCATGACTTGTCCTCATCTCGATGCACTATCCACGTCAAATGCCTTCTGCTGCCTTATGCGCGGGGCCGCTTGCTATCCTGTCCGCCAGGCTCCATCCTTCAGATCAGGATGGGGGATTGTGCCTTCATAGCCGCACATCTTGCAGCAGACCTTTACCGTCAGTCCATCTATGGCCTGGGCGTTTGCCACATATCCACATCTAGGGCAGTTGGTGAGAAAATGAGTTCCTGGCATAAGATCCTCCTTGGTTTATGCTGCAGCCTTTGTCTTTCTATTCAGCATCTCTATCCTCAGCCCTGATGCCTGCACCGGCAAGCTCCGCTCCGATCAGCTCGTTTAAAAGGCCTGCTCGGATCTGCTGGGCATAGTTCCATAGATCGGGGCCGCATTTGCCGCAGTCTTTGGACGATTCCTCCAGGATTCTGACCAGATCGAGCAAAGATCGGTACATCAGAGGAGCAGCGTCCTGGAGCTTCAGTTCAAAGGGGCTTAAGATCCCAGATCTCGAAATCAGCCCGCAGTCTCCCTGCCTCCAGGCCATGCAGCCTTCGTCGAGGCATTCCCTTTCCACAAAAGGGCAGGCTTTATTAAGGGCAGACAATTGCAGTTCACCATTCCGAAAGCTGAATTGAGATGACTGTATGGCGGTATATTCGTGCTTTGAGATGTTAGCTTTTTCCCTGGCTTTGTTCAATTCTATTTGACATGGATCTTGCCCTTAAAGTCGACCTTAGCGGGAAAGCTTAATAGCCTAGAAGCAGTGACTACCTCATTTGATGGGCTCGTAGGGTAGTGGATATCCTAGCGGGCTTCGGTGGCTATTTGTCGAAGATACCCGCTGACCTGGGTTCGAGTCCCAGCGAGTCCGTTATTTCTGCTCTGAATTGGCGACAGAATCTTTTTGTAAAAGGATTTCAAAGAGGAAGTTGAGACGAAATGACCAGATAAGAAATAAAAATTAACTTGGAGGGCGTGAGTTGGTTGACCTTTTCGGCAAAAAGAAGCTGGAAGATCGCATAAGCGAGATGGAAGAGGCAATAGCGGTAAGAGAGCGAGAGAAGGAAGAGCTGATGCGCACTCTCCAGAAGCGCGAGGAGAAGATAAAGAGGCTTACCAGCGCCAACCAGGAGGCAAACCTGGCTCTAAAGGCCATGGAGCAGAAAACAGCCACAATGGTGGCTTCGTCCCCAGAGAAGATGGAGACGGAAAGACCCAAAACAAGGCTCCCTGAAGCCTGGGTGCCGGACAATAGGGAACTGGACCTATTGATTCAGAGGCTCCAGGGATTCCGATCACCCAGGGAAGATCTGCTGGTTTACGCTTTTCCAGGCTCTCTGCCCAAGGACGCGGATATTCCGCCGCAGATTAAAAGAGTAGCGATGGAGATCAAATCCCCCAGGGGCGGTATTATCATATATTGCCCCCAGCTCTTTGCCCTGCAGTTCATTCCTCCCTTTCCCATCAAAGAGAAAATATCGTGGGAGGGAAGTTCATTTCAGCTCTCCTGGATTGAAGAGATGATGAACACTCCTGCCCTGGTTGTATCAGCACACGCTGGAAGCACCTTCCTGGGAGTGGCCTTGAGCAGGGAAGGCTTCGCAGTAGATGAAAAGGTGGAAAGCCAGGTGAAGGAGAAGCATTCCAAGGGAGGATGGAGCCAGAAGAGGTTTGAGAGGTTGCGCGAGGAGGACATAAAAAACCACCTCGACGCCGTCCAGGAGAAGCTCGCCCGACTTCAGAGCAAATACGGAAGCATTTTAAAATATGCAGTCCTGGGTGGTGAGGAGGGACTCATCAGACAGATAGCGCCCTCAATAGGCCTGCCTCTGGTGGAAAGAAGGCTGAAGCAGCATGACGAAAAGGATCCGGATTCGCTTTTAAGAGAGGTTTACGGCTTCAAATGTTATCGAATTGATATAATGTGATAGAGGCAGAGAGGAGCAATGTTATCTGAGAATAGTGAAAGCAATCGAGATGCAAAAGAATATCCAGAAGAACTTTCTCGCTCCTGGGACTGGCATGTGAGACGAAAGCTGGCCTGGAATTCTGATACCCCTGTGGAGATCCTGAGCTATCTCGCCCGGGATCAGGTCCAGTGGGTGAGAGAGGCAGTAGCGGGCAATGCCTGCACCCCATCCTCGATCCTGGCCCGACTGGCAGAGGACAGCTCGGGATTTGTGAGAGCGTCTGTGGCCCTGAACCGCCAGGCCACAAGCGAGATGCTGGAATCTCTGGCCGGTGACGAGATGACCGACTACGACTCCACCCTGCAGAAGAATCGCTATCTTGTAAAGGAGGCAGTGGCAAAAAGCCCCAATATCAACCCCCAGACCCTGGAATTCCTCGCCCGCGACTCCGATGAGCATGTCCGGGCATCTGCCGCCACCAATCCTCTGCTCACGGCTGAGCTGATGAAGAAGATGGTCAGGGATGTGAGCTGGTTGGTAAGAAACAATATCGCCCGAAATCCTTCCACTCCAGAGGAGCTGCTGGCCTACCTAACTTTGGACAGGATCATGGACGTGAGAGCGACTGCCGCCCTCAATCCCCGCACTCCCGCAGAGGCTCTGGCCGCTCTTGCCAGGGATAAGAGCTGGGAGATCAGAGAGGCAACAGCCCGCAATCCCAAGCTTGATGGAAAGCTCCTGGATGAGCTCGCGAGCCACTGGTCCTGGATGGTGAGGGAAGCGGTGGCAAAAAATCCCAATACTCTGGCTGAGACGCTCGATAGATTGGCCGCAGATCCCGACCAGAGCGTGCAGAAGGCGGCCAGAAGTCGGGCAGACTGATGGAGCGTGATTCGCAAATCCTCCACCACCATCCAGCCTTATCGGATGTCAAATCCGCTCATACAGAGTGGTCCTCTGCACAGCTTTCCGTCCACAGCTCTCGATCAGTTCTTTGATCTCCTCCGCCGAGATTCCTGGCTCCTCTCTGGAGTTGCGGGCGATTCTCTCGTCCATAAGCGTCCCCCCCAGGTCGTTTGCCCCCCACATGATAGCAGCTTTTGCCGCATCCCGCCCCAGTTTGGTCCAGCTGGCCTGGATGTTGGTGACGGCGGGATAGAGGGCGACCCTGGCCAGGGCATGCATCTTCAGCAGATCGAGGATATCCGCCCCGGGAACAGTCCTTCCCAGCAGATTATTCTCCGGGATGAAGGGGAGAAGGACCAGCTCCGTGAAGCCTCCGGTCTCATTTTGAATTCCCTTCAGTATCTCCAGGTGCTCCAGCCGATCTTTCATGCTCTCCACATGGCCGAAGAGAATGGTGGAGGTGGAGGGGATCCCAAGATGATGAGCAGTCACTATGATCTCCTTCCACTGACCGGCATTCAGCTTCTCCGGGCAGATCTTCTGGCGAACTGAATCGACCAGGATCTCAGCTGCGG
>DAIO01000083.1:0-3029 GCA_002498745.1 Methanosaeta sp. UBA533
GGGTGGACAGCCTGCGAAGAGAGATCGAACAGAGTGGTGTGGACTCAACCCAGGAGCCGCCGGATAGCAATACGGTGGCCGAGAAGATCCGGGCCCTGACCCAATTCATGAGAGATCTGGAGCCGGTGAACATGCTGGCCATCGATGAGTATGATCATGTGTTGACCCGCCATGACTTCCTGGCCTTGAGGAGGACCACCCTAAGGGAGGAGAGGGAGGCTATCATCGATAAGCTGGATAGGTACGACCAGATGAAAAAGGAGGCATTCTTATCCAGCTTCACCGAGATCAATAAGAACTTCAAGAACATATTCCAGGAGCTATCCCGGGGCGAAGGCGACCTGATCCTGGAGAACCCGGAGGATCCCTTGAGCGGGGGGATGACCATCAAGGCCCGGCCTGCGGGAAAGCCCTTCCACCGCCTGGAGGCCATGTCCGGAGGGGAGAAGAGCCTGACTGCCCTCTCCTTCATCTTCTCCATTCAGATGTTCCGGCCTGCGCCATTCTACGCCATGGACGAGATCGACATGTTCCTGGATGGGGCCAATGTGGAGAGGGTGGCAAAGCTGATCAAGAAGATCTCTGCCCAGGCCCAGTTCATTGTGGTATCCCTGAGAAAGCCGATGATACTGCAGTCTAAGTTCACTCTGGGTGTGACCATGCAGGAGAACAACATCACCACGGTGACCGGAATATGCACCAGCTGAGGTAGGACTTGTCAGAAGATCCATTCATGAAGAATCCCCGCGATTTCGAGTTCGGCGAGCCGGCGGAGGTTCTGGTGGAGCTTGCTCGCAGAGGGGATATCGATCCATGGGATATTGATATTGCCAGAACCACAGAGAAGTTCTTGCAGTACATCGACTCTCTGGAGAAGAGAGACCTGCGAATACCGGCCAGGACACTCCTTTATGCCAGCATTCTCTTGAGGATGAAGTCCGACTCCATGGAAGGGCAAAAGGAGGTGGCAGATGAGGAGCCTGAGCCTGAATTGGAGGAGATGGGGGAGGAGGTTTGGGAAGAGGAGAGGGAGAGCACCCTTCCCCGCCCGCCGGTGAGAAGGCGCACCAAGAGGCCGGTAACCTTAGAAGAGCTGATCTCGGAGCTGAAGAAGGCGGAGATGGTCGGCCGGAGAAAGGCCATGAGGGACCGCTGGCCCTCCACTGAGGAGAAGGCGCTGGACCTCTCACATGATGAAGGGATCGAGGAGAGAATCAGGTTTTTGGGACCTATTTTAGATGATATGTTCATGGAGAAGAAGACCATCAACTTCCAGGATATTAACAGCAGAAATGGACTGAATGAGGACGAAGTGACCAACTACGTCTCACTACTCTTCATGGCCCAGAGAAAGCAGGTTTGGCTGGAGCAAGAGGAGATATTCGGGGACCTGTTTGTGAAAAGACATCCCTGAGCGGATCAGTGGCCCGGGCGTCGCCAAAACCTCTTCTCTGACACCGACATCCCTGGGGCAAGCTTAAATCCTTTCCGGAAAAAGAGTCTTCTATTGGTCGATCTGATGACGGATTCCAGCGCTAAAGCAGTTATCGAAGCCGCTCTTTTTGCTGCAGGCAGGACGCTCAATCCCCAAGAATTGGCGGATATCTCCGGCCTCTCCCTCCAGATGGCCGAGGAGGCTGCCTGCGGCCTGGCCCTGGAGTACGCCAGCCGCAGCTCGGGAATAGAGATCAAGAGCATAGGAGATGGCTATTCCATGCAGGTCCGCTCCATGCTGGCAGGACGGGTCCTCTCCTTCGCTCCCAAGGAGATTGAGGCACCCCTGATCAGGACCCTGGCTATCATCGCTTACAAGCAGCCCATCAAGCAGAGCGAGCTGGTGCAAATCAGGGGGAACAAGAGCTATGAGCACGTGAAGGAACTGGAGAAAAGGGGCCTGATCAATGCGGTCAAGCACAGCCGGACCAAGCTTCTAACCACCACCCCCGGATTTGCCGACTACTTCGGCATCACCTCTTCCAATCCCGAGGCGGTGAGAAAGGCTCTTCTGCAGAACAAAAAGCTGGTAGGGGTCAGTCCCATGTACAGGACCCTCGCCTTGCGCCTGGGCCTGGACTATCTGGTGGTCAATCCATACAACCCAGAAGAAGAGGACCTATCCCGGCTCGAGGAGATCGACCTTCTGATCATTGCTCCCGGCTACCTGGAGAGGGTGAGAGAACACTACTGCGGAGATCTCATAGAGGCAGGTGTTCGCACCCTCTCCCAGCTTAAAGAGAGCGCAGAGCAGATAGTCCGGGCAGCAGAATCGGGCGATGTGGAGCCACTGGCGGCAGAGGTTGATCGGCTCCTGAAGAGGTTTCGCAAAAGGGCGCAGAAGGCAAGACCGATCAAGCCTCTGACTCCCATGATCGAGGATATCGCCCGCGATCTCCGTTTGAATGTTCAGGAGGAGGGGCTGAGAGCAGCGCCCAGCTCTGCCCAGATGGAGGCCGAAATTCAGGTGCCTGTCCACCAGCCCTATGATATGGACATAGTGGAGAGGATCGTGGAGCGCTATGAGAAGATCCTTATGGATATTGATGGCGTTTCTTCTAGTGAAGCCAAGCCAGATTAAAAAGAGTTGCTTCCAGCCCCCCAAAAAGGGAGTGGGCTGGTCCAATAATGTCTTTACAGGATCAAGCTACTGGATTTTACTATCACTGCTGATTGGCAACGATCTTGACGTTATTGGTTGCCTCAGACAGTCCTAATGCTATGGCATCCCTGTTTCCAGCGCCGATCTGATCGATATTGACCTTATTGCAGCAATCCAGACAGCTGGGTGACACATTGCCATTTGTCGGGCTGTCCTCAGAGCAGCAATCGCAGTCTCCTGAATTCTGATTCTTCTTAATCAGCAGATTATTTGTAGCAATAGGATCTATACCGGGACCAATGGCTAAAGCCCGATCGTTTCCAATTTTCAGAGTATCTATATTGACATCTGTATATTCTGGGAATACAAAGGCAGAAGCTTCTAATTCAAGTATTCCACCATACTTTCCCAGAATATCTATTGCGCCGTATCC
>DAIO01000219.1:0-2797 GCA_002498745.1 Methanosaeta sp. UBA533
TCAATAGGACGTTATCCTTAGAGTCAGTGTAACTGACCTGTATGGCCGAGACGCGTATGGTGCCCTCTTTTATGGCATTCATCATATATACAGCCGAGTCGGACTGGCCAGGGTCCAGGGTATCCTTGATCTTGGGCGGATAGCCGGCCACATAGGAGAACTCCGGCAGGGGTGGTGCATCATCCAATTTTATGTTCTGTGCTTTGCCTTTGCCCTTGTTCATGATGGTGACTGTGACCTTGACCTCATCACCCACACTCATCTCGCTCTTGTCAAAGCTCTTCTGGACTGTGAGGGCAGGCTTGTCACCGGAGGATACAGGCCGTTCCGAGGCTCTTCTGCTGGGCGTTCCCAGGCTCTCCTGGTACTCGATTCGTACTCTGGCAGACTCATCATCCAGGATATCTACTACTGTAAGGGTTATACCCCCTTTCTCCGCTCCTCCGGCGAAGTTATTGGCCCGGTTCTCCAAGAATGCTCTCTGCTCGTCCAGTCCGCCTCCGGTTCTGGAGACCTGCAGGACAGCTATGCCATCTTTGACCGACTGGATCTCAATGAGTTCTGCTCGATAGTTGCTGATGTCTATTCTGTCTCCGATCCCCAGGGTGAAATCGTTATAAGTGACCTCATCATCATCATCGTCATCCGCCCCCTGGACCGCTCCAATGAAGGCCGTTGACAGCAAAAGAATAAGGACGGCCAGGCAGACCAGGCGCAGAATATCGAGGTGCTGCTTCTTGCCCGTATCTCTATCCTGCAGGTCAATGGTTCTTTTAAGCGATTTCTCTGCCCGTTTTCCACTCTTCATCGTTCTCTATCTCCAGGCTCAAATCAATCCATCCAGCATTTTTGGTGAGAGCACCAAGCGATATAACATCTACCCCACTTCTTCCGTAATCCTTGATGTTATCCAGGGTGATGCCCCCTGACGCCTCCAGAATCACTCTCTCTCGTAGACCCTCCTTCTTCAAGACATCAACTCCCTCGGCTATCTTCGCGGGGTCCATGTTATCGAACATGATGATATCCGCGCCCTCTTTTGCCGCTATGAGCATGTCCTCAAGGCTCTCGATCTCCACCTCGATCTTCTTGGTGAAGCTGGATTTATCTTTAGCTCGGCGCAGGCATTCTTTCAGGCCGAGGATCATTATATGATTATCTTTGATGAGGATGGCATCGGATAGATTAAATCTATGGGTGTCGCCGCCCCCAAGATAGACCGCTCTCTTCTCGAATAATCGAAATCCTGGGGTGGTCTTGCGCGTGGCTGCCACTCGCACCCCCCCGGCCAGGAGAACGCACTCCCGGGTGAGGGTGGATATGCCGCTCATGCGAGCCATGAAGTTTAGGACCAGCCTTTCGGACTGCAGGATTTTTCTCGCGCTGCCCACTACCTCTAAAACAGTGCTCATCGCTGGCACAAACTCGCCATCATCGAATAGCAGCTCGGATTTCAGGCCAAAATACTGGAAGATCTCCACCGCCTCCGCCAGCCCGGAGATGATGCAGTCCTCCTTAGCGATGATGATCCCGTGAGCAGGCAATTCTGGAATGAGAGTGCTGGAATCATCCCATTCGCCCAGGTCCTCACCTATAAATCGCTCCAGCTCTGACCTTAGCATACCGCAAGGATTTTGATCCTTAATTGATTTATAACCTGCGATGCCTCTCAAGGTCGGGCTTGTGGGATGCGGTGCCATTGGGGCCGAGATCGCCAAAGCGATAGATTCTGGCGTGGTTGATGCAGAGCTGATTGCTGTATGCGATCATAATCCTCAAACTGCCCTCGCTCTCATCGAGAGCTTGCAGCATAAGACGAAAAAAGCCGATCTTGCGGAATTGGTTCGCCTTTCGGATGTGGTGGTGGAGGCAGCCTCCCAGAAGGCGGTCCCAGCAGTCGCCAGGGCAGCATTGGCCGCGGGCAAAAGGCTGATGATAATGAGCGTTGGGGCTCTTGCCGATATGGATCTATTCAGAGAGATCAAGAGCCTGGCCAAATCTCACTGCTCTCAGGTCTACATACCATCTGGAGCCATATCCGGCCTGGATGCCCTCAAGTCCGCTCGCGCCGGGAGAATTGAAAGGGTTACCCTGACCACCACCAAGAATCCCAGCGGCCTGAGAGGGGCGCCCTATATCATGGAGAATAGGATCGACCTGGATAGCCTCTCCGGTCCTACCCAGATCTTTTCCGGCAGCGCAATCGAGGCGGTAAGGGCCTTCCCCGCGAATGTGAATGTTGCCGCCACCCTTTATCTTGCTGCGGGGGAGAAAGAGGTGCTGGTGAAGGTATTCGCCGATCCGAATATAAGAGTAAACCGCCACGAGATAGAGGTGGAAGGCGATTTTGGCAGGTTTTTTACCCGGGTGGAGAACGTCCCCTCGCCGCGAAATCCGAAAACCAGCTATCTGGCCGCACTCTCCGCCATATCCACATTGCGGTCTATTGTAGAGCCGATCAAGATCGGGACCTGATCAAAAACGATCTAAAAGAGGCCGTGAACCTCATTCATCTTTTCCTTCAGGCCCTGAAGGGTCCCAGAGAGCTCTTTATTGATCCTGTTCTCGGTATTCGTGCCGACCCTCATCTCTATATCCGGATTAGAGAGGGGCTCATGCCCGGTGAGGTTCATGAAAAGCTCTACCCAGTAAGGGGGCAGATACTCAGGCAGCGGCTCGCCTCTCATGATATGAAGGACACTGGTCCAGGCGGTGGGCACCACCTCCATATTATAACCTCCTCCGCCCAGGGCCAGCAGCCGGGACCCTGAATGCTGGCGGGCCAGATCCACTATCC
>DAIO01000018.1:0-4168 GCA_002498745.1 Methanosaeta sp. UBA533
CAAAAACATCTAATGTCCAGTCTGTTGCAATATGAAGCATTGCTGGCCACCAAGCTCCAATAGAACTATGTCCTGATGCTAATCCATGAACATATAATTGAAGTCCAGTAAATAACGCCTTTCATCCCCGTATTCTCTTATCGCATCCCACTCATCCGCAGCGCCCCGGCTCAGCAGAATATGGGATGTTCTCTTTCAGGCACCAGGCCAGCTGAGAGAGCATGGGCAAGATCTCCTTCTCCTCCTTTTGCCTTTGGACCATGATCTCAGCCAGGCTGCCCTGCTCGATTCTCTTTTCGATCAGGGGAAGATACCGCTGCTCCTCACGGGTGGCGTTCCTCTCTGCCAGGGCATAAAGCCTCTCCAGCTCCGGCCTCATGGCCGCCACCCCGCGACGCATGCTATCCTCCAGCATCGCTAATAGATGGCTATCATCCTCTTCCAGCTCCAAGTCAGTGCGAAGGAGGGCCATGATGAAAGCACAGATCGCCATATCCGAATGCAGACACTCCTGCTCATCAATGGCCTTGATCTCCAGGCACCTCCTGGTGAAGCGCACGATCTCCCCTCTGGAGTTCACCCACTCGTGGCAAAGTATCTGAGCATGCTGCTTTTTCAATTCCCGATAGATATTGCGGTTGATCTCGACATAATCTCTTATTCCCTCCAGCCTCTCGGGAATCACATTCCGGCAGATCTGGGGGATTTGAGCCTGATTTCTTCGGTAGTACACCAGCCGGCTGTCCATATAGGAATTGACTTGTCCCTCGACAAAGGGAGAGGAGGCAGTCACCGCCACCAGATAGGGCATGAGCGAGCGAATCTTGTTGAACATCCCCACCAGCTCCTGCTCATCCCTATAAGGAATATTGATCTGCAGCGCCTGGATGTTCAGCCAGCCGTGCTGCCTGATGCCAAAGAGCCGGTCGTATGCCTGATAGTAGTCCTGCTCATCGTGATCCCAGTAGGTCGTCTGATCCAGGGTTAGCAGGGGATGCATACCCAGGCCCAGGAACTGGTACTCATTTTTCGTCGCCCGGAAAAGCTCTTGCAATCCCGAAAAAAGATTCTCCTCCAGGCGGCAGAGGTTGCCGGGAGACCCCGGAATAAGCTCCAGGACATGCTTTTGCAGCTCTTTGGACACCCGAATTCCCCCTAAGGCCACCTCATGCTCTACCCTGCAATTTATCCTCTCGATGATCCTGTCGGATATGGCCAGGGGGCGGAAGAAGCTATCGTTTATGGAGTACTCGTGCTCCGTTCCTAAATGAGATTGTGCAGTCAGGGCCCGATGCATTGCTGCCCTGGATACTCTCCCGAATTGCAATGGCATTCCTTTTCAGTCCTCCAGCCGGATCTCCGCCACAAGATCAGTCTGGGGCTCATCGATCTGTAGAATCTGGGCCATCTCCTCCTCAGGCACGCTTCTTATCAGATCCATGATCTTCTCCACAGAGGTCTCGAAGAGGGCATCGTATGCCTTCCGGTTAGCCCTCAAGAATCGAACCATGGGACAGATGTTCTCCCTCTTGAGGAATATCTGCAGCATATCACCCTCAATATCAAAGGTGAACGGCCCGGCTACGCAGGTCTCAGGCTTGATATCATGGATGCTGCACTTCCCATCCCGGAAGAGCACACAGAATCCATCCTGCCTGAGGCAGAGCCTCTTATATCCGACAAACTCGATCGCATCCGCGCTGACTCCGTTTTCCATAAGCATGTCGATCCGCTTCTGGCTCAGGGGGGGCCTGGCCTCAAAGCAGCAGCCACCAGCCAGATGGCAATCATCGCAGGCCCGGCTCAAGGCCTGGCAAAGGTCCTCGTCCATTCAAATATCATCTCTTAGATAATATGAAATCATCATTTAGCCTATTCAACAAAAAAGTTGATATCTAATTCTCTTTAGGGTCGATGTCGCTCTCGCCCAATTGGCCGACCTGTACATATGCGGATTCTGCTTCCTGCGGATATCTGCCCATCAGACCGGCAGAAGAGATCGTCCCCATGGAAAGGTCGCGGGCATCGTCCAGAGCCTGGGCGGACACGAGATGAGAGATGATCTGACCGAACATCTCCGGGTAATGCTCATCCTCTCCCCCTTCCAGGGAGGGATTGTCGTTCACCTCTATGACGAAGAGCTTTCCGTTGCTCTCTTTTATGTCCACCCCATACAGCCCTTTGCCGATAGCCCCTGCCGCCTGCTTTCCCAGATCTATTACCTCTGGCGGCACCTGATCCGCGGGCACGCTCTCCACATCGCAATAGACGATATGGCCGTTGACAGAAGCCTGGATCTTGAAGGTCTCCGATGGTATGATATACCGGCAGGCATAGAGCAGCTCGCCATTGATCACCCCCACCCGCCAGTCGAACCGGCTCTCGATGTACTCCTGAACCACAATCCAGTCGGATAGCTTGAAGAACCTCTTGGCCACCTTCAAGAGCTCTTCCACATCAGAGACCTTCTCCACCCGCACAGAGAAGGATGTTGACGGCTCTTTGAGAACCAGAGGACTGCCCAGCTCATCGAAAAGCTGCCTGGCCTGCAGGTCATCCAATTCCCTCTTCTTCAGAAACCTGGTCTTAGGCATGGAGACGTTCTCTTTCTGCAGGTGCATGTACATGTTTATCTTATCAGCGCAGATCCTGATGGATGTGGGATCATCTATCACCGGCACGCCATACATCTCCGCCATCCTGGCGGCCACGTAGGTGGTGTTCATGGGATCGGTGTCGGCACGGATAAAGAGCGCATCCAGCCGGGGAATCTTTTTCATATCCACGGGAAAGATGAACTCGACGGTATGGCCCATGCTCTCTGCCACATCCCGGCACTTCACCAGGGCCATGAGCTGAGAGGAGCTGCTCAATGTCTTTCTGTTGACGAAGATTCCAAGTTTACTCAAAGCGTTTCACCCTCTTGTCCAGAAGGTCCTGGAGCATTTCCTTTTCCTCTTTGGATAATTGAGAGTATTTCACCGGCGCCAGGGAGGAGAGATTATAGGTGCCAGAATTATCCTTCACCAATACGATCTCCACTAATGGCAGCTTGAAGACCTGGTAGATCTTCTCCGCAATCTCTGCTACCTCTTCACAGCAGTTCAGGCTCCTGCCGAAAATGGAGACGCATCTGGTAACGGCAGAAGTATCAGCAATCTTCTGGTAGCAGAAAGGATACCTTCCGTGGTTGGTGATGTGCTTTACCACCTTCTTTGCCTCGTCATGATCATTCACCAGGAAGTACTCACTGGGAGTGGAGAAGTAGTTCAGGCCATAGATGATGGCCGGAAGGGGCACGAACTGGTAGGATACAGTCCAGTCGCATACGGAGATGCCCGCCAGCTTGGCCTTCTCCAGGCATATAGGAACTATATAGGCGTCTAAAACATCCCTGCTACTGGGAGTGGTTATGATTCCCTCATTCTCACTCTTGACGATGGCATAGTACGGCTCAGTCTTGTAGAAGTAGCTCTCATTGACAATGTACTGAGAGTCATCCTCCACCAAGGTGTACATTATATCCTTCTTAGGAATCTGATCCCGTCGTTGGTTCATTAAATGATCACCGCACGATCTGCGTGTGAGAGAATAGGTCTTTTACTTTGGACAGATTTGCGTCCACAAGTTCCACATTGTGCTGCCAATCAGGTTTTTTTCCAGACGGTACCCTACGGTGCCTTATGTGACTACGGTGCCGCTCCGGATCGGATGCAACTTCAATCTCTGAAATCTGAAATCCCCGAAGAGCGTTCTAGTCCGCATGTAGTATTTATCGTTGTCGTCCAGANNCCAGAACCCACATTCCGCCAAATTCAAGACGGATGCTAATTTTTCTCTAATAGAGCCATAAGCTCTGCTGCACTGGTTGCTGGAAGCTGGCAGACGTGATCCGAGCAGACATAAGCCACTGCCTTTCCCTTCACCGGGACCAGATCTCTGGTAAAGGGAGCGACCATGACGATATCGCTCCCCGATACTAAAACCACCGCTTTATTGGGCAAGAATCTGCTTCTTATCGCGGCCAGCATCTCTTTCAGTCCCACGTCCTCCAGGCTGCCGGCCAGGGCTACCTCATACGTAGGTCCCAGAGCATAGTCCAGGGCACAGAGAAGCATTGTATACCCTAGGGGCTGGGCGGAGACTGCAGGAAGGGCAGAGCGAGCGA
>DAIO01000027.1:0-2176 GCA_002498745.1 Methanosaeta sp. UBA533
CTCACCACCCCAATCAGCGCTTTTCCCAAGAGAATGGAGGGCAGTCCCACCGGGGCCATGAGACATTCATCAAAGCTCTTGAAATAGAGTCGATCGACATTGAGCCTGGTGCCGGCTCCATTGAAGCTGGTGGTCATGGCAGTCAGAGCGATGATTCCCGGTATCACGAAATCAAGATAGCTGGTTCCGTTCATATCTATCCCGCGACCCAGGCCCCAGCCAAAGGCCACCAGATAGAGAAGCGGGCTCATCAGGGTGGTGAGAAGATAGCGAGGCCAGCGCCGCTTGAGCGCTGTCAGGTCCGACCAGAGTATGCTGAAGGCATCGATCATGCTAGTCTCCCATCACCTTTTCACCGGTCAGCTCGATGAACACATCCTCCAGGTTGGACTCTCGCATGACCACCCTCTCCGAGCCTGGAAGATCCTGAATGAATCGTGAGGCACTTGATCGATCCGGAAAGTAGCGGTAAGTTGTGCCGCACGCCTCCCCCTGCATCTCTACCGCTATCATTCCCAGCCTTTGCCGCAGCTCCAGAGGGCTTCCCAGAGCTATGAGCCTGCCGTGATGAAGAATTCCAACCCGCTGACACAAGGCCTCGGCCTCTTCGATATAGTGGGTGGTCAAGAAGACCGTCGAGCCTTCTAGGTTCATCCTGCGGATGAGATCCCAGACCCGGCGTCTGGTTTGAGCGTCCAATCCCACCGTTGGCTCATCCAGGAAGAGGAGCTTGGGCCTGTGGATGAGCGCCCGGGCTATCATGGCCCTCCTCTTCATTCCCCCAGAGACGCTATCGATGAGCTGATCAGAGTGATCGGACAGCCCCACATAATCGAGCAGTTCCGCGATCCTCTCCTTTCGTTCCCTGGATTGGAGGTGGTGCAGCCGGGCATGAAGCTCCAGGTTCTCGCCGATGGTCAGATCCCGGTTCAGGCTCAAGTGCTGCTGAACCACGCCAAACTCCGACTTCACTCTGGACGGGTCCTTTGCCACATCGATGCCGTTGATAAAAACCCGTCCGGACGAGGGCTTGGTGAGGGTGGTAAGGATGCGAATGGTGGTGGTCTTGCCAGCTCCATTTGGCCCCAAGAAGCCGAAGAGTTCTCCCTGTCCTACCTCAAGATTCAAGTTATCTACTACCTTCTTCCTCGAGTACTCCTTGCTCAGGCCCGATATCTCGATCATTTTGCTCATATCTATCTCAATTATATTAACTGCATATATTAATTATATATGTTAATTACATTTATTAACTATTTATTTCTATTATCATATCTATAATAGCATTATGTTGCAGCATATTCATTTATGGCCGCGTCATCGAACAGAAGCTTCTGCTCTTCATCTACAATCCTGAGCAGGGACTCCGGGGTTAAGCTGGATAGGGGATAGTACTTTCCCTGACACTGATCCGCGATCTGATGGCAATAGCCTAAACGCATATCCAGGAAGGAGCTGTCTACGACCTCACTGTCGATGACGATGGTATGGATTCCCAGGTGCTTTATCCGTTCTGAGATCGCCATCAGCTCGTCTTTGATCTTTCCACCCATTCCCTCATTAGCCCTGCCATCGGATATGAGAACCATCATCAGTTTGCTCTCCTCATCCTTTCTCAGTTCTCCCTGCAAGAGCTGCAATCCGCGGGAGAGGCCGGCGGATAGAGGTGTCTTGCCCCCGGTGGGAAGCTCCCGCAAGCGGCCAAGGGCCAGATCCACGCTGGTGCAGGGGGGAAGTATGATCTCGGCTTCCTTTCCTTTGAAGGCTATCATGCCGATCTTGTCTCTCTTCTGGTAGGAGTCCATTAGCAGGGAGAGAACTGCACCCTTGGCGCTCTCCATCCTCTGATTGGCCCCCATGGATCCACTGGCATCTACCACGAAGAGGACTACGGCGGAGGTCTTGCCCACTCTCTCCTTCTCCCGTATATCCTCGCCCTTCACGATGATGGCGTTGGGGCCGGATCTGATCCTTTGATAGGGGGCAGCGGCACGAATGGTGGCATCAATGGCAATATCCTTTCCTTCCTGGGGCATTTTCTGGCGCAGATACCGGCCGCGGTTGCGCAGAGCCAGTGTATTCATCCTCCTGCCGCTGGTCTTGCGGCGGGCGATTCGGTCCCTCTTGCGGGGCATCGTTATGGCACGCACATCGATAGGCGTGCCGATCTCGAATA
>DAIO01000027.1:2208-30273 GCA_002498745.1 Methanosaeta sp. UBA533
TGCTCATTCTTCTTCTGCTGCTCGGGCTTTTGATCCTGATGCTGGTGTTCATGCTGCTTCTGAGACATGGACTTCTCCAGCCGTTCCTTGTTCAGCGTGGGCGGCTCAAATGGCCTGCTCCTCATCCTATGGGCCAGGGCCAGCTCCATGGCTTTCTTGACATCCTCCTGGTTGACTTCGGTCCTACCATCGAAGGCGGCGATGGTCTTGGCGGTTCTGGTAATGACTATCTCCGCTCGGTGCGTCTTGACTCCAAGATCGATGCAGGTGGAAGCGATTAAACGGAGGAGGTCATCGCTCATGCTCACGTTTCGAAGGATCTCGCGGGCGAAGGATATCTTTTCCTTCAGATGCGCCTGGTTTTCCCGGCTCTTTTCAGTAAATCCATCGGGATCGGCATCAAACGCTTCTGCCATCTTGGCGATCTGCATCCGTTGATCTACATCCTCTATGCCTACAACGCTCACCTGCAGTCCGAATCTGTCCAGCAGTTGAGGCCGGATCTCTCCTTCCTCCGGGTTCATGGTTCCGACCAGGATGAACTTGGAGGGATGAGCAACGGATACGCCCTCGCGTTCTACAATGTTGACGCCCATGGCAGCCGAATCCAACAGCACATCGGCCACATGATCGTCTAAAAGATTAACCTCGTCAATGTAGAGGATGCCCCGATTGCAGGCCGCCAGGATGCCCGGTTCCAGGGCTTTGATGCCTTCTTTGATGGCACGCTCAACATTCAAAGAGCCAACTACTCTGTCCTCTGTTGCGCCCAATGGTAGATCGATAACAGGTGTCTTTTTATCGATTCCTTTTATCCGGTTTGCCTGGTTCTTCTCAAAACACAGGTCGCACATATCTTCAGGATTTCCCGGATCGCAATTGAAGGGGCAGTCTTCCACCACTTGAATATTTTCAAGCAGGTCGGCTAAAGCCCGCACTGCAGTCGATTTAGCAGTGCCCTTATCGCCTCTGATCAGGACCCCGCCTATGCGGGGATTGATGGCATTTAGAATCAGAGAGAACTTCATGTCATCCTGCCCTACAATGGAGGTAAATGGTATTGTCTTTCTCTTCAGATGGTGCATTGTCATCTCCTTTTTTTCAGCGTGTCGTTTTCGTATTTAAGGTTTTATGTTGTATTAAAAAGTACTATTTCTTAAATTGCTATTATGTTTTTTGTATGAAATTTTTATTAGTAGATAATATAAATTTACAAGTATACTGTCAAGGAGAATCGATTAATCCTTAATGAAACAATGTCGTCGAATGATATGACGTTCAGCAAAGGCTATAATCGCGTTTCCTATATTTAAAATAGATCAGTTGCATATCAGTAGTGTATAAATGCAGTTTATTGTAGAATTTATTATGATTCAGTAATACTATTACCAAAAGACTTATTAATATGTGTATAAGATAATCGCGCAGATTCGAGGATGGAATTTAGGGAATAGACATGAGGATGATGTGCGGTTTGGTTTTGTTTTTCTGCTTTTTCAATCTTTTAGGGCTTGCAGCCGCCTACCAGGCGGTAACAGTTTCTGGGGACACGAATGGTGACAAAGTGATCTCGTCAGAAGAATTGAAGGTTGCAGAAACGGATTTCAAGGATGGAAGGATCAGCTCGGAAGAGCTTGAGAAGATCAGGCTCATCCATGAGAGCTATCCTCGGAATATCGATGACTCGACGGGCAACGAGATAACGATCTATAAGCCTATCGAAAGGATCGCTGTATTGACTACGGAGGATTATGAGATACTGCGCACCCTCAATAGCACAGACAAAATTGTCGCTGCCAGCAAGTACGTTGTGCAGAGCACAGAGCAGGGCTGCGGAGAACTTTATGCAGATGGCGCAGGCTTTGTCAACATTGGATCTCCCGTATCATCGGTTGACTGGGAGGCCTTGATTAAGTCCAGCCCTGATCTTGTCATAACATATATGAGCAGCCCCAAGCAGGAAGATCTGGATCAGAATCTCAAGGATACCAATATCACCGTGATGCGTTTGGATTCAGGAAACATATCTCAGTATGCCGATATCATCGACAAAATGGGCTACCTTCTCGATAGAAATGATGAGGCAAAGAAATACAATCGCTTCTTTGAAGAGAAGCTCGGCAAATACCTTAATGCTGTGTCAGGCCTCTCCTCCAGTGAAAGGCCTATGGTCTATCTGGAGGCTGACTTCGGAGGCGGCCAGACCTATTACACCTGCGGCTCGGGTCATGCCCATAATGCCCTCCTCGTGGCGGCCGGCGGGAACAATATATTCTCAGAATTGCAGGGATTCAAGCAGGTTGATCCAGAATCAGTCGCCGTGAAGAATCCGGAAATCATTCTTCGCTATAAATATCTCAAGGACAGTCCGGGAATAGACAAAGATTTGAGCGACACCGCTTCTCTTGAGGCTTTAACAGATGATATGCTCGGCCGGACCGAATTGAACAGAACTCCTGCCGTGAAAAACAAAAAGGTTTATTTGTTCACCTGGGACTGCACCAAGGGCGGTGGAAGGTTCTATTTGGGCATGGGCTACTTGGGAAAATGGCTGCAGCCCGAGATATTCCAGGACTATAGTCCCCGCGAGGCATATCAGGAATACCTCAAGGAGTTCCAGAATGCAGATGTCGATGTAGTAAATAAGGGTGTCTTTGTCTATCCAGAGGCATAAGCAATGTCATCTGTGTATTCCAAGAAAAAACCAGGCACAGATTTGAGGGCAGAGTATCAGAAGTTCATTGGCAAAAAGATGCTCTTTCTCATTTCACTCATTTTTGGCATAGTTCTATTAGCAGGCTATGCAGCCACAAGAGGTTCGGCAGACATCAGCGTCGTTGATGTTTACACAACCATCATAGCCAGATTTTTGCCGGGCCACTTTGAGACCACCTGGTTCTCGGACACAATCGTCTGGGGTCTGCGTCTGCATCGCATTCTTCTGGCTATTGTGGGTGGCATAGGTCTTGCCATTGCGGGAGCTGTAATGCAGGGCATTCTCAAGAATCCACTGGCCAGTCCATTCACATTAGGCATTGCTTCTGCAGCAGGATTTGGTGCCGCTTTGGCCATAGTCCTGGGAGCAGGATTCGTAGGAGGTGAGTATCTCATCATTTTCAATGCCTTCATCTTCACACTTCTTGCCTCCTTGAGCGTTTATGGCCTGGCAAAGTACAAGGGCATCACGCCCGAGACGATGATCCTGGCGGGCATAGCCATCATGTACCTCTTCTCGGCCATGACCTCCTTCTTGCAATACGTAGGGCAGGCAGAGCAAGTGCAAGAGGTGGTCTTCTGGATGATGGGCTCCCTCGGAAGGTCTTCCTGGGATAAGGTCTGGGTGGTAACCGCAGTCATTGCCGCATGTTTTCCCTATCTGCTACTCAAATCGTGGGATATCAATGCTTTGGGGGCAGGCGACGAGACTGCCAAGAGCCTGGGAGTGGATGTGGAGAAGACCCGGGTTATATGCATGGTGCTGGTCTCGCTCATCACAGCGAGCGTTATCTGTTTCACGGGAACCATCGGCTTCATTGGCCTTGTTGCCCCCCATATCACGCGCATGGTGATAGGAGGAGACCACAGGTTCCTGCTCCCAGCGTCAGCACTGGTCGGAGGACTCTTGTTGCTGGCTGCAGATACCGTGGCGAGAACCATAATGGCGCCAGTGATTCTGCCGGTGGGAATAATGACCTCATTCCTGGGAGTGCCATTCTTCGTCTATCTGTTCATGCGCCGAAAGAAGCAGTTCTGGTAAAGCCGCCTTATGTGCGGCTCACCAGGAATCCGTATCAAGCGCTGAGGCCCTGATCAACCTCAGCTTTTTTTATCAAGATATTATTTTCATTTAACATCAGAATCGAAATAGTTAATACTAAGAACAGATAAACCCAATAATTTAGTGATAAAATATGACCAGATCGAAAATACATAAGACCATTTTTAGGCAGCAGCCCACGGGCCTGAAATACTCAATTGAGACGGAGAAATCATGATCCTCACCTGTCTTGTTGGAAATTCATATCTGCAGATCATCTCCAGGGCCTGCAAGCGCCTCGGATTCGACCTGCGGCTTTTTTCCACCCGGCGTCTGGATGATCAGCCCGGCTTGATAGATGAAGCAATAAAGTCTATGGAACAGTCAGACCTGATTTTCACTCATCGCGGCAGCGAGGCCCTTTGGGACGAGATCGAGTTCAGGATGAGTGAGATCGGAAAGCGTACACCCACAGTATGCCTCGGCTATGATCAATCATATTGGCTCAGCTCCACAGCTCCGGCTAAGGTTGTGGTCACTGCCAATGCCTACCTAACCTACGGAGGAGAAGATAACATCAGCAACATGCTCCTCTATCTTTGCCGAGAGCTGCTTTCTATGGATGTGGTGGCCAAGCCACCTATGCCCATGCCCTGGGAAGGGGCATACCATCCGGATGCGCCGAGTCACTTTGACAATGTCGAGGATTATCTAAAGTGGTACGAGCCGGATGACTGCCCAACTGTGGGATTGCTCTTCTCCCGGTTCTACTGGGTGAACCGAAATCTTGCGGTGGAGGATGAGCTAATCAGGGCCCTGGAGAGAGAGGGGTGCAATATCATCCCAGTATTCTCATATTCCGTAAAGGACACAGATCTGGGCACCAGGAGCATGGCCGAAGTGGTTTCTGATTACTTCTTCACAGAAGGCAAGCCTCGAATCGATGCCATGGTAAAGACGTCTCCCTTCTTCCTGGGACAGGACAGAAACAACATGGGCGAGGCAAAAGGAAATAAGACCGGCATCGCTCTTCTTAAAACGCTAAACGCACCTGTATTTGAGCCGGTTCTTTCCAATCACATGACTCTGGAGGAGTGGGAAGACGGAATTGGCCTATCAAATGATATCGGCTGGGGAGTGGCCATGCCGGAGTTTGAGGGAATGATCGAGCCCATTATCATAAGCGCTGGTTCCCGGCGGGGTGATTATGAGGAGCGCACGCCTATTTCGGAGCGATGCGCGAAACTTGCCAAAAGAGTTAAGAAATGGATCGATCTGGCAAGAAAGCCTGCAATCGATAGGCGAGTGGCCTTTATTTTCCATAACAATCCTTGCGCCTCAGTAGAAGCAGCAGTGGGAGGCGGCGCGCACCTGGACACGATAGAGAGCGTAGCACTGATTATGAATAGGATGGCCGCCGAGGGCTACTCTTTGGAAAATGTCCCTGCTACCGGAAAAGAGCTTATTGAGACCATCATGGACCGAAAAGCCATCTCCGAGTTCCGCTGGACGCCTATCGAGGAGATTGTGGCCAAAGGAGGAGTTCTGGCCTATCAGACCAAGGAGGAGTACGAGCGGTGGTTTAACACTCTCACCCCCAAGGTAAAGGACCGGGTCTGCGAAGCCTGGGGAAATCCCCCAGGAGAACTCAAGAACGATATTCCTGCTGCCATGCTCTACCAGGGCAAGATCGTGATCACCGGCGTTCAGTACGGCAACATTGTCGTATGCGTGCAGCCCAAACGCGGTTGCGCCGGTGCGCGCTGCGACGGCCAGGTCTGCAAGATCCTGCACGACCCGGATGTGCCGCCCACCCACCAGTACATGGCCACCTACCGCTATCTTGAGGAGATTTTCGGCGCAGATGTGCTCATCCACGTGGGCACGCATGGAAATGTGGAGTTTTTGCCGGGCAAAGGCGTGGGCCTTTCTAAGAACTGCTATCCGGATATTTGCATCGGCACCATTCCTCATCTTTACATCTACAATGCCGACAATCCTCCGGAGGGAACCATCGCCAAGCGGCGCAGCTATGCCACGCTGGTGGACCACATGCAAACGGTGATGACTCAGTCCGGGCTTTACGATGAGCTGCTGGAGGTGGATCGGCTGCTGGGCGAGTATGAAACTGCCAAATTCGACCACGCCAGATCCCATGAGCTGAGGCACCTCTTAATCGATGCCATCAAGGCAGCCAACCTCGACAAGGGCATGAAGCTCACCGATGATATGCCTGTGGAGGAGATTGTGACAAAAGCGCACAATCAGCTCAGCCGGGTCAGAAACACCCAGATAGATTCCGGCATGCATATCTTTGGCCAGCTTCCGGAAGGAGAAAAACGGGTTGAGTTCATCAACTCCGTGATGCGTTTCGAGGGAAGCGGCGTGCCGCTCCGCAGCACGGTCGCTGCCATTATGGGCCTCTCCTTGGAAGAGCTCCTGGCCGACCAGGGAGCCGTGAGCGAGCGCTTCGGAAAATCGCACGGCCAACTGCTGGAGAATATCGATGGATTATGTAAGAAATTAATCGATATGTACCTGCAGGGCGACGGGGCGCAGCCTGATGAGGTCCTGGGCTTTTCTACGGCAGGTTATGAGAGCCAGCTCGATGCTATTCGGATGAAGGTCTTCGATCTGCAAACCAGGATGAAAGCCTCTTTGGAGATCGAGTCGTTGTTCAACGGTATGGACGGAGGCTACATCGAGGCGGGACCCAGTGGTCTCATCACCCGCGGCCGGGATGATGTCCTGCCCACGGGCAGGAACTTCTACTCTCTGGACCCCTACCGCGTTCCCACGAAGACCGCCTGGAAGGTGGGCTGCAAGCTCGGCGAAGCGGTGATCGCCAAACACCAGAAGGAAGAGGGCCGCTATCCGGAGAACATCGCGTTCTTCTGGATGTGCAACGACATCATGTGGGCCGACGGCGAGGATATGTCGCAGATGCTCTTCCTGCTGGGCACGGAGCCGGTCTGGCTCTCCAACGGACGGCTAAAGGGCTTCAAAGTCATACCGCTGGAAGAGCTGGGTCGCCCCAGGATCGATCTGACCGTTCGCGTCTCCGGCATCACCAGGGACAACTTCCCCAACTGCATCGACACCATTGACGAAGCGGTGCAGGCGGTGGCGGCGCTCGATGAGCCTCTGGAGATGAATTTTGTGCGCAAGCACACGCTTGCCAATTTGGAGAGCGGCACTGCCAAGGACTGGCGCGAAGCAACGCTGCGCATCTTCGCCAGCAAGCCTGGCACCTATCAGTCGGGCACAAATCTGGCAGTCTACGCCAGCGCCTGGAAGGATGAGAAGGACCTCTCTGACATCTTCGTCTACTGGAACGGCTATGCCTACGGCAAGGGCGTGGCCGGCAAGGAGTCGCATCAGCATTTCGTCAACACCCTCAAGTCGGTGGATGTAACCTACAACAAAGTTGTCAGCGATGAGTACGACCTCTTCGGATGCTGCTGCTACTTCGGCACGCATGGAGGCATGACCGCGGCAGCAAGGCATCTCTCCGGCAAGGACGTGAAAGCCTACTATGGCGACACCCGCGAGCCGGAGCACGTCGAGGTGCGTGATTTGGCAGACGAGGTCCGGCGGGTCGTTCGCACCAAGCTGCTCAATCCCAAGTGGATCGAAGGCATGAAGCAGCACGGCTACAAGGGCGCAGGCGACATCTCCAAGCGCGTGGGAAGGGTCTACGGCTGGGAGGCCACGACGCAGGAGGTTGACGACTGGATCTTCGACGACATCGCCAAGACCTTTATCATGGACGAGGAGAACCGCAAGTTCTTCCAGGAGAATAACCCCTGGGCCATGGAGGAGATGGGCCGAAGGCTCCTGGAGGCCGAGCAGAGAGGCCTGTGGAAGGCCGATCCTGAGGTTCTGGACGCCCTCAAGAACCTTTACCTGGAGATCGAGGGCTGGATGGAGGAGCGGATGGGCGACGTCGAAGGCGAGTTCCAGGGCGGAGCGATAGATGTCATCAATGCCGACGAGGTGGCTGCCTGGAAGGAGAAGATGAGCAAGGTGCTAGGTGCGTAAGCCGGATTGAAGAGTAATCACGCTGATTGCTTGTGAAATATATTAGTCAAATTTCTATTTTTTGTTATTTCTTAATGTATTTCTCCGAAATTGATATAAATATGAAATTCATTAGAATTATTATGAAAAATTGCCTAAGAAATGGTTCGATCATTCTAATCATTCTGGCAGCAATCACCTTTGTTCATGGGGCTGTGCCAGGGGATTTGGATGGAGATAAGATCGTATCTAAGGATGAGCTGCAGATGGCTGAGGATCAATTAAGAGAAGGAAAGATAACCTCAGACCAACTGGAGGAGATCAAGCACATCAAGGAAAACTATCCACGCACCATTGTAGATTGCACGAATAGAACCGTGACCATTTATAAGCCTATCAAGCGCATCATCGCATTTGGGGGATATGACACGGAGACTATATCCTTGATGGGAGATAAAGAAAAGATCGTTGGGATACCCAACTATTTCAAGGACATCGATTTTCGCTGGATGTTCTTCCCTTCGCTTATCAATAAAACTGCACCAGGAAGTGCTTCTAGTCCTGATTTAGAGATGATTCTAAATCTAAGTCCCGATTTGCTAACATGCTGGCACTACTACCCCTCCAAGCTCGAAGAACAGCTGCCAGAGAATATTACCGTAGTCGGACTTGATCTCTTCGATCCTAAAACATTTGTTGATGAGGCAAAAAAGCTTGCGTATATTCTGGAAAAAGAAGAAGCTCTTGATAATTATATCGATGGCTTTTATTCTAAGAATATGGATATCATTGCAGAACGGACAAAAGATCTGCCAGAAGAGAAGAGGCCAATGGTCTATTGGGAACGCTTAAAGCCATATGAGACCTTTGGCAGTCCAAACTATATCACGAGGGTAATCGAATTGGCTGGTGGAAAAAACATATTCGCCAATGACGATTTTGACATAGCAGAGATAGATGCTGAAAAGGTTGTGAAGCATAATCCGGACATCATTATTAGATATGCCGGAACAAAAGGCCCTGAAACAGGATATAGCGTCGATGATCCGGCTCAAGCAGAGGCCTTGAGAAATGAGATCGTGCAGCGACCTGAGCTGGCTCAAACCAATGCTGTGAAAAATGGCCGCGTTTATGTGATGTACATGGGACTTCCGCTGGGAATTCAGGGGCCAATTGGGGAGGCATATGCAGCAAAGATCATCCAACCTGATCTATTTAAAGACCTAGATCCACAAAGGATGATTCAGGAATTTTTATCGGATTTCCTGGATGCACAATTTGATCCCCGCCAGCATGGCGTATTTATATATCCACCATTGTAGGGTTATGAAATCAATTATCCTACTTTTTTTATTCTGCATGGAACGACTGTTATGAGCCAAATGAATAAGATGATTCGCAATATATGGATAAATAATAAAATATATTTGATTTTAGTAGTGTTATTAACAATAATATTCGCCTGGTGGATCATAACGGCAATGCACAGGGAGGTCGATATAGATCTTTATCCAATCATATATCATGCATCGAAATCATCTGCTCGTTTCTTGATGGCCACAGTGCCCTTCATGATCATAGGAGTGTTCCTTGCAGAATTGATTGTCGCTTTAAGGATAATGGATAAAGTCGCATTCTTGGCAAGGCCATTAACTGATTTTGCCCATCTAAGGCATGAATGCGGTGCAAGCTTCGTGACTGCTTTTTTGTCTCCTGTTTCTGCTAATTCGATGCTGGCTACATATTATGAAGATGAATTCATAAATAAACGTGAATTATTTATGGCCTCAATGATGACCTCCTTTCCGTCAATCGTCATGCATTGGAGGTCCATGCTTCCTGTACTGATACCCTTGCTAGGCGTTACTGGAGTCATTTACTTTTGCCTACTAATGTTTGTGGGACTTCTGCAAACACTGTTGATAATCATAGGAGGGAGGCTCTTGCTGCAAAAGAATGACTGCCTTCTGATGGACCGGGTCCATTCCAAGCGTCCGCCATTAAAAGACGCCATAAGAATGAGCATAATAACTTCAGAAAAAACTGCAAAAAGAATACTTTTTTCGACTGTACCCACTACATTCATAGTTTTCTTGTTGATAGCAGCCGGCTTTCTGGATGTCTTGACATCACAGTTGGGCGGTATCGCAAATTATTTCCCCATTCCTCCGGCGGGATTGAGCATAGTTGTTGCCCAATTCGCCAATTTTCTGGCTGCCCAGACCATTGCAGGCAATCTTCTCTCCCAGGGCATTCTATCAAGCCGAGAGATCCTCCTGGCGCTATTGGTGGGAGATGTGCTCTCCAGCATCACGACCATCTTTAGAATATTGATGCCCTACTATGTAGGCATATTCGGCTTTAAAATCGGTATGGAGATCATGATACTGTCCACCGCCATTAGAACGGCTTTGATGCTGATAGTTATTGTGATTTTTTCAGTGCTACAGTGAAAGATCAGAGATCACATCACATAATACTATATATTTAATTTTGAATTGTGGAATAAAACTTAGATGCGATAGTTAGTTTTAAATATCATAATGAAAAGTGATAAGTTTTCATATTAGTCATAAAAATAGTATGAGGATTAGAATATGAAAGGATCTGCCCTAATGCTAATGGCCTTGGCCGGAGTCTTATTATGCGCTCTGCCTTCTGCGGCGGCATTTACCCTGGATATATTCGGAAATGCCAACATGGATGATACTATAAATGCAGACGACGCAGCATATGTTCAAGGAATAATCAACGGCACAAATAAAGAGACCGAGCTGGCGGATGCCAATTACGACGGCAAGATAGATCCGCTGGATATAGCCCAGATCGAAGAGATCATGCAGGGAACCGTGAAAAACCTCACCATAATCCAGTATCTCAAGCCCTCTTCCGCTCCTGAGGTCGCAAGAACTCCTGTTAAGGTCCCCCTGCCGATAAAGAGCATCGCGGCTTTAAGTGGTACCTACGGGCCCGAGATGCTTTGCGTTCTGGGAGATGCGGATAAGATCATTGCTGTCACCGACAGTGCTAAAACGCGCGGCGAGATCAGGGATATGGTCGAGGACAAGCCTGTTGTGGGGTCAACATTTGAGTGGGATTTGGAGGAGATCCTGCAACTGAAGCCCGATGTGGTTTTGGCATATGCCTCTTATGATTTTTCCCAGCAGAGAAAGACCCTGGAGGCTGCAGGCATCACCATGATCCAGATGAACTTCCACAAGCCAGAGACCTATGCCGGTGAAGTGAGAAGCATCGGATGGCTGCTCGATAAGAAGGAGCGGGTTGAGGAGCTGGTCAGCTTTGAGCAAGAGCATATCGATCTCATCGAAGAAAGGATAAAGGGCTTGAAGGAGAGCGACAAGCCCCGTGTTTACGCTGAGAGCTACAAGGATTTGCAGTACGGGACAGGTTCCGTCACTAATGCCATAAATCCCTGCGGCGGAATCAACATCTTCGAGGAGCTTAATGGCACTAAAGATATAGATCCGGAGAAAGTGATCAGCGAGAATCCGCAAGTGATCCTCAAGATGACATTCAACACCTATATTCCGGCCAGCGGCTATGATGCAGAGAACACAACCCAGATGGCAGCCAAGATCAAGGATATGGAGAACCGCACCGGCTGGAGCAACATCGATGCGGTTAAAGACGGACGAGTCTATATCATCTCCAGCGATGCATCGTCCATACATCCGAGCATCTTTAACTCCTACATTGCCAAGTGGCTGCATCCTGAGCTGTTCGAGGACTTGGATCCAGTGGCAATTCATAGTGAGTGGCTTCAAAAGTTCCTTGGGATAGACTTCAAAGGTGTTTATGCATATCCTTTGATGGAGGATAACTGAATGAATATTCATCTTTTTTTCATTTTATTGTTCTTTGCGTCATTCACCGACATGGGAGTCGTAAATGCAGCTTCATCTGACTATACCTTGAACATCTTCGGCAACGCCAACATGGACAGTGTGATCGATGATTCGGATAAGGATTATTTAAGCGACATCATTTCCGGATCCAAAGAGCCTACTGCACTGGCCGATGCCAACTCCGACGGGAATATCGATAGGGAGGATATCGATCAGATTGAAAAGATCATCAAAGGAGAGGAAACAGAACTCACAATCTCAGATGCTCAGTTGAGAAATATAACTCTGAATGTGCCGGTACAAAGTGTCGCTGGCGTCAATGTTGGCTCTATTGAGATTATGAGGGCTATTGGAGTCGATATAAACGAAGTCGTCGACATAGCCAGTTCGTATGCTATTGCGAATGAGCTATACTTTCCAGAGCTTCAGGGAAAAGAGAGCAACACGTATGGAAGCCCCAATTATGAGCAGATAGCAAATATCAAACCGGATCTGGCAATCCTGTATGAAAGCCCGAAGAAGGACGAGTCCTTCGATAAATTTGATGCCATTGGAGTCCCCGTAATATGTCTGGATTGCTTTGACCATAGGTCGCTGGAAAGCGATATTAGGATTCTAGGCGAGCTGTTTCATGAGAAGGAGAAGGCAGACGCCTTGGTTGACTGGTATCGTAAAAAGATAGATATGGTAACAGAGCGAACTCATGGGCTTGATGCCAGTGAAATGCCACGGGTATTGATTTTAGGCTATCCCGATTATACCTATCCTGTTCTAAAAGTTAGAACAGGCGGCAGCGGTGATCACCCTATGCTTGTCAATGCCGGAGGGATCAACCTTGCCGAAAATGTGGAAAGTCCTAAGGGTACTGTAGAAGTAGACCCTGAATGGATAATGTCTCAGAATCCAGACGTCATCATAGGTATGATGCTCTCTAGCGAGGGAATGACAGGGTATAGCTCCAATGAGACGACTATCAATCTGATGGAGCAATTCAGAGACAAGCTCTTGAACGATTCGGCTATTAAAGCCACCAAAGCCGGAAAGGATGGAAAGGTATTCCTCATGTGGGGGGATTTCAACTCAGGTCCTTTCCATGCAGCTGGAACGGCATTTCTGGCAAAATATCTCCATCCGGATATGTTCGGAGATCTCGATCCCCAGAACATACTGAAAGAGTATTTTGAAGAGTGGCAGGGAGTTCCATATCGGGGCTGCTATGTTTATCCACCCTTGGAGGAGAACTGAATGAATAGTCAAATCCATATTTTAGTTCTTTTTCTGGCATTGGAGCTGATGATAGCTGTCATGCCAGGAGTTGCATCAGGATACACTCTTGGCATCTTCGGCAATGCCAACTTGGACGATGCCATTGATGAGGCGGACATCGACTACTTGAAGGGCGTTTTAGGTGGAACAGAACCAGCGACCAATTTGAGCGACGCCAACAACGACAGCTTGATCGATGACAAAGATGTAGAGCAGATTCAAAAGATCATAAGCGGCGAGGAGAAGGAGCTTATGTTCATTGATTCTGCGTATAGAATTGTTACAATAAAGAAACCAGTTGAGCGCATAATAATTTTCTTCGATGCCGAAGCCGATATGATGAAGATGCTGAATGCAGGTGACAAAGTTGTAGCTGTCGGCTCGGGAGTAGGCGAGGAGAAGACACTTCTTCCGGACATCAGTGCAAAGCCAACTGTTGGTACATGGTCAAGCCCGGATTACGAGGCGATACTCAGCCAGAGACCCGAAATTATCATGGCCAGTCCTGGGACCATGGACGGATTGGAGGAGAATGTCGAATCCTTTGCCAAAGTGGTTCGATTTGACCACGGCGATCCGGATGCCATAATCGATGTCCTGAAAAAGCTTGGATACATCCTCGATAGGAGAAATGAGGCAGAGGAGTACATCGACTGGTATGAAGGCTATATGAATATCATCAAGGAACGGACGAAGGGCCTGACAGATGAGGACAGATCAAAGGTTTTCATTGAATTCTTCCCTTATTTAAGCGAGTATAAGACGGAAGGAACTGGATCAGTAGGCCAGGCTCTCTGCACCAAAGCTGGCGGAATAAACATTGCGGCTGATATGAGCAAATCCCAGGTCGTAGATCCAGAGTGGGTGATAGAGCAAAATCCGGACGTCATCATTCAATCGGTAGGAAGCAAGCTTCCAGCTGGCTATGATGTCGATAACCTTACCGCCATGGAGGATGTCTGGAACAGGACTATCAGCCGTCCAGAACTGCAAAATGTCACTGCTGTAAAGGATAAAAGGGTCTACCTGATAGCATCTGATATTTATCACACCAATATCCAATCCATAATCAGCATAGCCTATATGGCCAAGTGGCTTCATCCTGATCTCTTCAAGGATCTCGATCCTAAAGCCATCCATCAGGAGTACCTGGAGAGATTCCAGAAGATCGATTACGACCTGGACAAACAAGGTGCATTTGTCTATCCGCCTGTGGAGGCGGGCTGAACTGGAGGCGATCAAAATGAGAGCATCAATTTTTTTGCTGGCATTTCTGGTATTAATGGCATTGATGACGGTAGAGCCAGCATCTGGAAATGACTTTACTCTGGATATATTCGGCAATGCCGATCTTGATGACGATATCGATCAGGCGGATATAACTTATGTGGAGGGGATAATCAATGGAACCAATGGAGCCACCAACCTTAGCGATGCCAACTACGACGGCCAAATCGATGCTAACGATATCGACCATATCAGGCAGATTATAAATGGCACAGAGAAGAAGCTGATCCTAATAGATGGATGCGATGATGTCGTCAGCTTTGATCTGCCCATTGAGAAGGTAGCAGTGGCTCATATGCCGGAGTTCATTGTTGCTCTGGGGGAGTTTCATAGAGTTGTCGGTGTGCCGAGCTACATGCTCGCCGATGACGTATTGACTGAGATTTACCCGGAGATCAGGAATCTTCCAGATTTCGGCAAGACTGGAAGCTTTGACATGGAGGCTCTCGCTGCCATAAAACCGGAAGTCATGATAGTATGGGATCGATACCCGGAAGAGGTAGAAGATATCAAAAAATTGGGCATCACCGTCTTTGAACTAAATACAACCAAGAACAATAACAAAATTGACTCTTTCCGAAAGGAGCTATTGCAGTTTGGCTATATGTTCAACAAAGTGGATCGAGCCAGAGAGATCATATCTTCCATGAACGAGATTGAGGAATTGGTGAGATCCAGGGTCTCAGATATAACAGAAGAAAGAAGGGTCAAAGGCATATCGATGAATTCCATTGATCCTCCAAAGGCTCGAATCATGGGCGAAAAATGGGAGATCGCAGGAATTATCGATGTTGCCGAAGGTAAGCTTGCCCAGTCTGGATCCGAGGTGGACATAGAGGCCATCGTTGGATGGGACCCGGATATCATAAACATCTGGTACTGGAGCGGTTCGCCAGATCAGGTTTACGGGAGCGACAAATGGCAGGGCCCAAGAGCAGTCCGCGAAAGGAAAGTCTACAAGGACTATTATATCACATCCTGGTCGCCGGAGATAGAGCTTCTCGTGCTGGATTATGCTATGAAGGCCTATCCGGATCGGTTCGAGGACATAGATTTCAACGAAACATATGAGGAATTTACTGAGACGCTCTATGGCGTTAAGCTTTCTCCAAAGCCGGGAAAGACGACATAGAATCGAGCAAATATAAACGATAGTTGCAGGTGGATTATGAAAAGCTATAGTTCAATCGTCTTGGTCATTCTAGCATTCCTGGCAACTGCCTCCATAGCGTGGGGCATTGTGCCAGGAGATCTGGACGGAGATGATAGAGTCTCCCAATCAGAGCTCTTGAATGCCGAGAATCTTCTAAAAGAGGGAAAGATCACTGCCGATCAACTGGCGGAGATCCGTCATATAAACGAAGCCTATCCAAGGACTTTCGTGGATGCCATTAACAGAACAGTAACGATATCCAGACCCATAAAAAGGATCGTCGTCCTGGGAGCTTTTACTCCGGAGGCGTTGCGCATATTGAACGCCTCCGACAAGATAGTTGGCGTGGATACGAGCATCGCGGCATTGACGGATCTTTATCCAGAAGCAAGTGTGCTCCCCACTGTCGGGAAGTGGAATGAGCCCGATATTGAGGCTATTATTAAGCTTGAGCCCGACACTGTTCTTACCTATGGGGGAACTCCCAGTCAGGATGTTGAAGATAAGCTCGATGCCTCTAACATTCAGATGATCCGACTCAATTTCTATTCAGAGATTGCTCCACAGTCTTTGGAGAAGCTTGGCCATGCCCTCGAAAAAGAGGATGAGGCCACCGAGTACATCGACTTCGTGAACAAATACCTGGACCTTATCAAATCTCGAACAGAGAAGCTGTCTGATTCGGAAAAGCCCAAGGTATTCGTAGAATCCTGGAAGCCGTACTACACCCAATCGATTGGAGACTCAGTAGATTTGGCCTGCAGGTGTGCTGGAGGCAGCAATATTGCCATGAACTATGAGGGCAGACAGCTGGATCCGGAATGGGTTATTGAGCAAAATCCGGACATTATTCTGAAGTATGTCTCTTCGGAGAACGCCGGCTATTCCGCCACCAATTCCTCCAAGCTGGAAGCTATCAGAGACGAGATCCTCAATCGCACGGAATTATCAACTGTTGCCGCAGTGAAGAGTGGGAATGTTCATCTCTTCTGTACGGAGCTCATGTATTTGAGAGGATTCGTTGGCACTATCTACTTTGCAAAGTGGTTCCACCCAGACCTCTTTAGGGATTTGGATGTCCAGGCGGTTCATCAGGAATACATGACCAAGTTCATGGGTCCTGATTCTGATTTGAATGAGCACGGCATATTCGTCTACCCGCCACTGGAGGAGTGACATATGAAAAGAATAGCTTATTTTTTGCCGCTTTTTCTGGCAGCATCAGCAATACTGGCGGTGATATCTGGACTGGCTTCAGGCTACACGCTGGAGATCTTCGGCAACGCCAACTTGGACGACACCATAGATGAACTGGACATAGCCTATCTTGAGGGCGTGATTAACGGTACTAATGCTCCCACAAATCTCAGCGACGCCAATTATGACGGCCAGATCAATCAGCACGATATAGATCAGATTAAAATGATTATGATGAACGACGAGAGCGAACTCATCCTGAAGGATTCCATTGATCGCGTAGTGAAAGTCAAGATGCCTGTTGAGCGAGTGGCCCTCCTCAATAAATACTGCGCAGAGGCGATACAGATATTTGGCGTTCAGGACAGGGTTGTAGGAGTGGAGACTGAGGCCAAGGAATACACATACCTTCCGGAGGTCAGCAGCCTTCCTGCCTTGGGGAAGGCAGGAGAGCCCGATCTGGAGGCAATCGTAAGCCACAACCCGGATCTTTTAATAACCTGGTACTCGACCAACGTCCCTGACCTCGAAAAAGGCCTTCCTCAAGCTATTCCAATAATTGACCTCTCATTCACAAAGCCCGCAAACCTCTCCAGAGACGTAAAGACCCTGGGCTACATCTTTGGAACTGTGGAAGAAGCAGACGATTACATTGAGAATTTCCATAACAAATATATCAACCTAATCGAATCCAGGATTGGGAGATTGTCAGAGGACGAGAGGCCAAAGGTCTATCTGGAGTGCAATGCCCCCTGCAAAACTTACGGAAACACCACCGGCGCCCACCAGATGATGGTTCTCGCCGGCGGGACGAATATATTTGACGACGTGTCAGGCATACCAGTAGTGGACCCGGAGGCGATAATCGATAAGAACCCCGAGATCATCATCCGAGGGGCTTACACAGATGCCGGATACAGCTTTGATAACTCCTCAAAGATTGCAGAGCTGAGGGCGGAGATTATGGATCGATCCGGATTTGATAAAATCCAGGCAGTCACGAGCAACAACACCTACATCATTGACGTAAACCTTCATTACGGCCTCGACTATCCAATCGGCCTGGTTTATTTCGCCAAGACCATCCATCCCGAGCTTTTCAGTGACGTCGATCCAATGAAGGTTCATCAGGAATTCCTGACCGATATTCTGGGCGTGGACTTCGATCTAAGAGAGAACGGCGTATTCGTCTATCCACCTCTGGAGGAGAATTGAATGAGACAATTCTTCAACCTTTTTGCGATCTTCTTCGTTTCAATTGTGCTGGCGGTCTCACTTGCTTGCGCATCCGATTCTACGCTGCAGATCTTCGGCAATGCAAACATGGATGAAGATGTGGATGAGGAAGACATCGCATATCTGCAGGGCATAATTAATGGCACAAATGAACCCACTAAATTAGCAGATGCAAATAACGACAGCATAATCGACGAAACCGATGTTTCTCAAATTGAGAAGATCATTGAGGGAAGCGAAACTGATCTGACGATAATCGATTCTGCAGGTCGGGTTCTGACTGTGAAGCTGCCGATAGATCGGGTCGTTGCATTCAACAATCACCAAGTGGAGACAATGAGATCGATTAAGGCGGAGGATAAAATTGTGGGCGTGGGGAGCGATATCAAAAACGATGAGATCCTGTCGGAATTCTATGAGTATCCAAATGTGGAATCTACCAAGAATCCTAACTACGAGGAGATTTTAAAGCTAAATCCACAGGTAGTTTTCTTATTCGCAACATTTTCAATAACCGAAGGCGATGCAATTCAAGATCATTTAAAACAGCTTAATCCAGATATTAAAGTGATTCGCATAGACACGTTCAAACCCGAGAGCTATGTTGAAGAAACTAAAATGCTAGGATATCTATTCAACAAAATAGATGAATCAGAGCAGTTCATCGTGTTCTATGAATCCTGGATGAATTCCATAAAGGAACGAGTAGATCAGATTGCTGAGGATGATAAACCTTGGATCTACTACGAAAGCAGGAAGCCGTATTACAGCGCAGGCAATGGAACAGGACATCAACAGAAGATCGAGCTTGCTGGCGGCAGGAATATTTTCAGTGACCAAGAGAACTACTTCGATGTGGATCCCGAGTCTGTAATAAAGCTGGACCCAGAGATAATCGTGCGGCTTGATGCAGATATCAAGGGGTACAATACCAGCGATATGAAACGCCTTAGGGAAATTCATGATGAGATCTTAAACCGCTCCGAACTGGCAAATGTTAGGGCAATAAAGAATAATGCAGTAATTGTTATTGATAATCATATCCTGGGCAATGTAAGGCATTTCATCGGGATCGGATATCTGGCGAAGCTTTTCCATCCCGAGATGTTTAAGAATCTGGACCCAAAAGCAGTCCATCAGGAATACCTGACTAGATTCCAGAGATTGGACTACGATTTAGATGATCAGGGGGTATTCATCTATCCGCCCTCGGAGGAGAAATAAATGAGGGCATCATATCTTTTTTACCTTCTGTGCCTGGCATCTATCGCAATGCTGGCGGCTATATCTGCAGTTCTCGCTTCCGATTACACTCTGGAGATCTTCGGCAATGCAAATATGGATGATAAGATAGACGAAGCGGATGCCACATACATTGCGGATGTCATTGCATCCAGCATAAGCCCTACCCCGCTCTCTGATGCCAATGGCGATGGAAAGGTGGATGGAAGTAGATATCGATCAGGTCCAAAGGATAATCAACGGGACTGTGGAGCAGCTCATAGTCATGGATGAAGCCAACAGAACCGTCAGGATAGATATGCCCGTCAAGAGCGTGGTCCCTTTGGTGGACCGGGACGCAAAGATCCTCGGGGTCCTTGGCGCAACTGACCTTGTGGTCGCTGTCTCCGACAATATCAAAGACAGCAAAGAGTACAAGGCAACTCTCCCGAGCCTCACAGATCTGGAATCTGTAGGCTCATGGACAGAGCCTGATCTGGAAAAGCTGCTTCAAATCGAGCCTGATTTGCTCATCGCCTATAGTACCAGTGCAGAGAACATCAATAATAGCATTGGCAACCGAGTGGCTGTTCTAGGATTCGCCTCTTCCACACCCCATTCGACAAAAGACGAGCTGCTCAAGTTGAGCTATGTCCTCAATAAAAGAGAGAACGCAGAGGAATACTTCAAAGAATTCCATGACAAGTACCTGAATATCACCAAGGAACGGCTTGTGGATATTCCAGATTATGATCGGCCAAGGGTGTACGTTGAAAGCAACTCCGGGAATTACAGGACATACAATAAAAATTCCGTGGTACAGAAGCTTGTCGATCTGGCTGGGGGAAGACACATTTTCTCCGATCTTGAGGGAAACGGGGCTTTTGCCACCCTTGATGCCGAGGAGATCATGAAAAGGAACCCTGATATAATCATCAAATATGCGGAGAAGAACAGCTCCGGCTACGAGGTGAGCGATCCCTCAAAGATGGAAGCCCTGAGAAATGAGATCCTCGGTCGCCCAGAGCTGGCAGAGGTAAATGCCGTAAAGAGCGGTAGGGTTTATGTGATGAGCTCCTATCTGAGCTACGGAACGGATTATCCAGTTCTCCTCTCGTATTGGTCCAAATGGCTTCATCCAGATCTGTTCAGGGATATAAATCCCGATGAGATCCACAGAGAGTACTTGAGCATGTTCAGCGAAACGAATTGGTCTCCGGAAAACGGGGAGATATTCGTCTACCTCGGGGAGGAAGGCAGCTAAATACACCCAGTCGGGAGATGATCGGCGGTGAGAAGGCAGCCTGAATGGAAGATGATGGCTCCAGCTCCAAACCGCTGCAGGCAGCGATGAGCTGCAGCTTCCTCGAGGCCGGAGCCTATCTTTATTTCTTATATCCATATTCGCTAAGGCCGGAAGACACCTTGCTTTAGACACGCAGCTTTTTTCAACTCAGTGGCTTGATGATCAGGGGATGAAGCAGCACGGCTACAAGGGTGCAGGCGACATCTCCAACTCCAAGCGCGTGGGCCGGGTCTACGGCTGGGAGGCCACGACGCAGGAGGTGGACGACTGGATCTTCGACGATATAGCCCGGACTTTTATCATGGACGAGGAGAACCGCAAGTTCTTCCAGGAGAACAACCCCTGGGCGATGGAGGAGATGGGACGCAGGCTGCTGGAGGCCGAGCAGAGAGGCCTGTGGAAGGCAGATCCTGAGGTCCTGGATGCCCTCAAGAACCTTTACCTGGAGATCGAGGGCTGGATGGAGGAGCGGATGGGCGACGTCGAAGGCGAGTTCCAGGGAGGAGCGATCGATGTCATCACTGCGGGTGATGTGGCTGCCTGGAAGGAGAAGATGAGCAAGGTGATCGGGGCATAAGCCCGAGGATCCTCGCAGGATTAGAGATAGGCTCTAGGAATCCTCTTTGTGATATAGTAATACAATTACCAAAAGACTTATTAATATTGGTATAAACCAGCAAGATGATATCGATGATCGAATCAGGAGAGAGTAAGGCTGCCCCTGAGGGCGCAAACCATGACGAGATCAGCCCTGCTGAGGGGCTGCCCAGCAGAAAGAATGAGCACGATAGAGATTTTCAGCCGGCAACGATCATCAAGAGCAATGATTTTGGCCAATCTCATCTGAACGGCTATGGTTTGCTCCCGGAATCCAGGGTTGATGCTATAAATAGAGCCTTCATCTCTTATCCTGAGGCATGAGGCTGATGTCCGAATCACAAATGAAAGAGAGGCTGGGCGCGGGCCAGAAGACTCAGTCCAGGACGACGGCTGCTCAGGAGCTGAGGGCGCAGTACCAGAAGTTCATCGGAAGGAAGATGTTCTTTCTAGCTGCGCTTGCCTTAGGCATTGTATTGCTGGCGGGCTATGCTGCCACCCGGGGATCGGCGGATATCAGCGTGATGGATGTTTACTCCACCATCCTGGCAAAGTTCTTTCCCCAGTATTTCCAGACCACCTGGTTCTCAGACACCATCGTCTGGGGACTGAGGCTGCACAGAATCCTTATGGGGATCGTGGGAGGAATCGGCCTGGCCATCGCCGGAGCGGTCATGCAGGGTATCCTTAAAAATCCCCTGGCCAGCCCCTTCACCCTGGGCATCTCCTCAGCCGCTTCCTTTGGAGCGGCCATGGCCATAATCATGGGGGCGGGATTCATGGGCGGGGAATGGCTGATCATCGGCAATGCCTTCGTTTTCACTCTTCTCGCTGCGGGGGCGGTCTATGGACTGGCAAAATATAAAGGGGTCACACCAGAGACCATGATCCTGGCGGGAATTGCCATCTCATACCTTTTCAGTGCCATGACCTCATTTCTGCAGTATATCGGCCATGCAGAGCAGGTTCAGGAGGTGGTCTTCTGGTCGATGGGCTCGCTGGGCCGCTCCTCTTGGGATAAGGTCTGGATAGTCAGCGCGGTCATAGCCATCTGCCTTCCCTATCTTATCATCAAATCATGGGACATAAATGCCATGGGGGCAGGTGACGAGACCGCCAAGAGCCTGGGAGTGAATGTGGAGAGGACCCGGGTGATCAGCATGATGCTGGTCTCGCTCATAACCGCCTCGGTGATATGCTTCACCGGCACCATAGGCTTCATCGGTCTGGTCGCCCCTCATATAACCCGGATGGCGATTGGTGGGGATCACCGGTTCCTGCTTCCCGCCTCTGCTCTGGTGGGGGCGCTGCTCCTCTTAGGAGCTGATACCCTGGCCAGGACCATTCTCGCTCCAGTGATTCTGCCCGTGGGAATAATGACCGCCTTTTTGGGGGTGCCATTCTTCGTCTACCTCTTCATGCGCAGGAAGAGGGAGTTCTGGTAGGCATGCCTGTTCGAAGGATCCAATTGATTATGGGTGCCTCATCTTCCTTTTTTTCGCCATCGCCTCCTGATCCTGATCGTCAACCGCACCGCTCAGGTTAGCATCAGCCATTGGAATTTCTTATCATCCATGCTAATTTCATATCTAAGCTACTTATATCATGAATAACTAATAGTATATGGCTTAAAGGGTGGTCAGGATGAATAAAGAGGAATTCCTAAAACAGATTGAAGGATATGCATTCCCTGAAATGTTCAATCAGGACCTTCTCGATCGTGCTGCAGAGATGTTCGGAAAGTGGGGGAAGACCGCTCATCTGGATGAAAAGGAGCATCTATTCGAGAGCTTTGGCCTGAGCCCTCAGCCGGAGGACAGCGATGAGATCAAGGAGCAGAAAGCTGCCATCAGACATATCTGTTCTAGGATGATGGATGCAAGCATCAACCGCAGGGATGCTGCCGATCTCATCCGAAACTTCAACCGAATAAAAGATCCAGGCTACAAGTGGCTGGATTGAGATTCAATTTTTTTTAATGGTTCCCATCTCACCACCTACCACCTGTGATGCCATTCTGGCGGAACGAGGCCGACAAGCTATAAATAGACCTCATATCACAGGCCGATAGCTTATTGCCGGTGAGATCAAAGGGATGTCCAGATCAAATAGCGCTTCTGAGTTTATGAAAGATAACCATGGTGAAGATAGGTTATGCCTGGAGAGAGAGGAACTGGCCTTCTGGGAGCGACAAAGGAGATGCGGTGACGACTGCGATCTCAAGATGGCCCGCGATCTGCCCGATGATACTTCCCAGTTCATATTGCGCCTGCAAAAAGAGTTTGAGGAGAGGGCAGCAGCCTTCTCTTTTGCCGGATCAAAGGGCATGGTCCTGGATGCAGGGTGCGGCAATGGGGAGCTGCTCATTGCAGCCCATAAGATGGGTATAGCAAAGGAAAATGGGGCCAGGTTCATAGGCATGGATTTCTCGGCCAATATGCTTGGCCGTGCCAAATTGCGCACATCCAGTGATCCGAGGACAGCATTTCTTCAGGGAAGCATAACCTCGCTTCCCTTTGTTGATCGGTCATTCAACTGGGTCGTGAGCAGCGGCGTTCTCACCTGTCTTGCCACACCACAGTCGATGGCAGAAGCCCTGCAGGAGTTCAACCGGGTCCTTTGCCCAGGCGGAGGACTGGTGGTGGATTTCTTCAACCGCCTATCCCATTACACCCTGGCGAGGAGATATCTATTCGGAGAACGAATAGCTCCGCCGGAGTATCTCTCCTTTTCAGAATTCCGGAATCAATTGGAGAATGCCGGCTTTCAGATCGAAGAGCATCTCGGTTTCGACTTCAAGCTCTGCCAAGGCTACTTATTTATGAGCCGCTACAGGCCGGTCGTCGACCCGGCTTATATGCAGGAGCGCATCTCCCAATTACTGGAGAAACGGATTTTGCCCGTATGGCCCAAGCTCAGTCTTTTCGGATACAGGATATATGTGAGGTGCAAAAAGATATAGATTTTTTTAGCGGTCAGTTCTGCCGTCCGCCCTTCGACCAGCTGCCAATTCCATCGTTTTTGCCAATCGCACTGACATCAGATCTCAAGATCGCTCTCAACTCTTCCAGGTTCACCGGCTTGCTGATGTAGCCGTCCATTCCCGACTCGATGCATTTCTCCTTATCACCCACCATGGCAAATGCGGTGATAGCGATGATCTTTGGCCATGTCGGCCGGGTTTCTCTGATCTTTCTGGCAGCATCCAGCCCATCCATCTCTGGCATTTGAATGTCCATGAGGATCACATCGTAATCCTGGCGATCCAGGGCGGCGAGGACCTCCAGGCCATTAGCAGCCACATCAGCGCGATAGCCGAGCTTATGGAGCATCTTTTTCATAACCTTCTGATTGATTATGTTATCCTCCGCCACCAGTATACGTAGAGGACGCTGGGGGCCCATATAGATGCTGCTCTTCGATCCTTTTGCCAGCTCTCCGGGCGGTGGCGATAACGCTTCCGTTGCCCTTATAGTGAAATGGAATGTTGAGCCCTTACCCTCCTCTGACTCCGCCCAAATCGAGCCATTCATGAGCTCCACGAGCCTCCTGCTTATTGCCAGGCCCAGGCCTGCGCCACCATACCTGCGAGTGGTACAGGGCTCAACCTGGCAGAAGGACTGAAAGAGGCAGCCCATCTTCTCTGCAGGTATTCCGATGCCAGTATCCATAACCGCGAAGTGGATCTCATGCTCTCTACCCCCCAGATCTCTGCCCGTAACCAGGATCCTGACCTCTCCAGAGCTGGTGAACTTCACCGCATTGCCCAATATGTTGACCAGTATCTGGCGCAGCCTGGTGGGATCGTTGACAATGGTCTTTGGAATACTCTCCTCGATATCATATCCCAAGGTCAGGCCCTTTTCCTGGGCAACTGGAGCCATCAGATCAACTGCATCCTCAATGCTCTTTTTGATATCAAAAGGCTGGACCTCCAGCTCCATCTTGCCGCTATCGATCTTCGAGAAGTCCAGGATATCATTGATGATTGCTAAAAGTGCATCTCCACTGCTTCTGATGATCTCAAGATGGTCGCATTGCTCTCTATTCAGATCCGTGCCCAGGAGAATTCCAGTGAGGCCGATGACGGCATTCAGGGGGGTTCTGATCTCATGGCTCATATTGGCTAAAAACTCGGATTTTGCGTTGGTTGCCGCCTCTGCCGCCTCCTTGGATCTTCTCAGATCCTCTTCGATCTTCTTTCGATCTAAAATCTCCTCCTCTAGCTTTCGGTTTGCCGCCTTCAGCATAGCCGTCCTATCCATAACCCTGCTCTCTAGATGCTGGTTAAGCCTTCGCACCTCCTCCTCTGCTCTTTTGGATGTCTGGAAAAATCTCTCATTCTCCTTCAGGGCCACGATCTGGCGAATGACTATCAGACCTATTATCCCTCCAACAGAATATGATAGATGAGGCGTGCTTATGGCAAGAGGACGGTTAAAGCTCCAGAGAAGGATGATGTATGCGCCAGCAGCGAAGATATAAGGGATGTAGCGAGCACCAGGAAACTGCACCATGCCGGAATCAAGAGCATAAGGAGATGCAGAGGATGCACCGGTGCGAGCATAAGCAGGCTCATCGAATGGAGCCTTCAAGAATGGTGGTATCTCGCCCGGTGATATGCTGGCCTGCAGTATTCCCGCCAGGCCGATCATCGAGTAGGCCATTATCCAGCCCACGTCCCAAATGCCGCCCGAATCATATCTGTTGTTCAATGATTGGTATACCAGGATGAGATCAGTGATGATCATCACTGCCGTTCCCATCACCAGAAGAAGCACTGGACCCATCTGCTGAAATCGGATCCGCCGAAAGAGGAGTTCAACCAGCGCAAAGAGAAGCATCAAACCCATGACTGGGTATGCCACAGAAAAAGCCTGGGTGCGGATATCTGCTCCTGCGCTGGACTCGATCGTGGGTGCTATTAAAACCACCCAGAATATTATAACTGAGGCGATGATCACGATCCCTTCATCCAGCATGACCTTCAGCCGTTCACTGGAGGTCAGGGATTGAGTGGGCAGGAGGAGAATGCCCGCGATGAAGAGGGGGTACTGAATCAAAAACAGCCAGTCTGCCATGGATGGGAAGGGTGGCTGATCCAGCACTATCTCAGTATAAGCCCAGGCGATGTCACCCAAGGTATGGGCCACCAGGGCAAAAGCGAAAATCGTCCATGCCATACGGACCTGTCTCCCATAGGCAGAAGACCTCCTGGCAGCATAAAAAAGGGCTAGTGCGGCCAGAGAATCGACCAGGATCGCCAGCACATCGCTCGCCGCGGTCTGCAGCTCATCTTTTAAGAGGATGCTAAATGAGATTGAGCAGAGGGCAAAGATGAAGGCCAGCATCAAGGCCATGTTAAACGATATGATCGACTTTTTGCATTGATCAGAGGTCATGGGGCAAACCTTCATCTTGCTGCTTATCTGTGCATATCTATTATTGGCCTATCATAACTGTCTTCGGAACCCCTGATGAAGATGTATCAATTATTAGCCTTCCTTTTTTGCAGCTTTTTTCGCCATATTATAGTCTCTGAATGCAGATCAGGTTCTCTAATACTGATAGAAAAAGCTTTGCATCATTGCCCCGATCAGTCCCTGAGGACTTATGCGGAAATAATAGAAAAATTTAACTATAATGATATGAATTATGGATTGAGCATAAGGGGGATTAAATGTGGATTATTCGAAGGAGAGAAATCATCGCAGGGCTTTTTTGATATCTGCTCTGCTAATAGCTTTGATTTTCGGTTCGGCTCAGGCCATTACCACTAAGGACCTCATATTTTCCAAGAGCCCGCAAACAACACAGCCCATCTCGACAGTGGTGGCTGATGCAATGAACCAGGCCCCTGTGGCCAAAGGCCTGACTCCCGATCAGGAAGGGCCTTTGACAGCTGGCTCACCGGTTGTTTGGACAGGCGATGCCTTTGACTCCGAAAAGGATGAGCTATACTATCAGTTCTGGTTGAACGGGCCGATGACGGGAAACACCTGGATGCCCATGAACACCTGGAGCAAGAACAATACCTGGACCTGGGAGACCAGCGCCATAGACATTGGCAATAATGTCATCGATATGCGTATCAGGGATGGACGCCATGCTCCGCCTTGGGGACATGATGCCCATATCAGCGCAGAATATGTCATCAGCGAGAGTGCTGGCATCGCTGGCAGCTCGAAATCGAACTCCAAGCCGACTCTGACCAGCATAAAATCGGATAAGCAAACCCCGCAGGATAAGGGCGCCACTATTACCTGGACGGCTAGGGCGACAGACCCGGACATGGATACGGTTCTATATCGCTATGTCCTTAAGGGGCCTTCAACAGATGAACAATGGGTGCCCATGACCGACTGGACCACGAACGGTGTCTGGTCCTGGGAGACGAGCACGGGAAAGGCCGGCATATACATGATTGAGGTCTGGATTAGAGACGGATACCATGCCGATGTCGATAATTGGGATGACTCCAAGAGAACGCCATTTGTCCTGATGCAAAAGGGAATAATCAAGTAGAGATGAATTTGAGAAATGCAGTCGTCTCCTGGACGGGAGGAAAGGATGGATGCTTATCCTGCTATAAAGCGATGCAAGAGGGATGGCGGGTCAATTATCTTCTCAGCTTCAGGAATATATCAAGGATCGGATCTCATGATATCAATCCAGAGCTGATTCAGGCCCAGTCAGAGGCAGTTGGAATTCCCCTCATTCATAGGGAGTTCACCTCCTATGAGCAGGAGTTCAAGAGGACTATTCTGGATCTTCGCGCTAAAGGGGAGAAGATCGATGGAGCTGTTTTCGGCCACATCCAGACTCACAAAAAACTGGTGGACAGGATCTGTACAGATTTAAATCTCGATCTGCTGCTGCCCCTCTGGCAACAGGATTCGAGGAAGATCTTAAAGGAGATCACAGGTTCGCGCTTTGAGGTGATAGTGATAAGCGTCAAGGATGGCCTCATGGGCAGAGAATGGCTGGGCAGGAGGATTGATGAAGAATTTTCACAGGATCTGAAGGATCTGGACCAATCCATTGACCCCTGCGGAGAGAATGGGGAGTTTCATACCATCGTCACAGACGGCCCGATCTTCAAGAAGAGGATAATGATGTCCGGAAGCGAGGCGGTATTGAGGGAAGGCTACTGGTTCCT
>DAIO01000027.1:30298-30737 GCA_002498745.1 Methanosaeta sp. UBA533
CCCCTGGCAGCAAATCTCAAACGATTTTGCCTGCACACTCTGCTGGATGGAAGAAAAAATCTGCCAAGCAAAATATTTTTAATACTTGCGTGCTACAACACATAATATGCCTGGACTCGCTCATACAAAGAAAAGGCTAAATATGAATAAACATAACTACCTTCGCAGACATGTGAGAACAAAGGAGGGTTTCGTATAAAGAAAGTATTAGTTAAGATAGGATTAGTATTAATTTTTCTGCTGCTAATCACAGGAATTACCTGGGCAGGAAAATATGATATGAATCCTGGAAGAGAAGCGATCAAGTATAAGCATGAGATGACCGATGATGTAACCGGACAAGGCTTTGCGGTGGAGTATAAGAGTATAAATACAAATAACCTCTCCCTTCTGGAGTACTACCACGGCAGCGGATCCGTGGATATGGCCGATATACTCA
>DAIO01000027.1:30747-44357 GCA_002498745.1 Methanosaeta sp. UBA533
ATGAAGAAAGCCTCAAAGGGTGCTAACAGCGTCGTCAGCTACACCAGGCAGTATGATAATGTCCAGTCGCCTACTACATTTGCCTATGGCACCGGCTGGTATGCCGCGAATCCCATTGAGTACAATTCCCTTATCAAGGATAAGACCGAGGCCAGGAGCTATCAAGAGTCTGCGTCAATGCACCGCCAGGTGGAGTATGCTCATGCTCTCAAAGGGGACATTGCTGTGGACATCAACTGTACTGGCCCCACAGACAAGACAGATGGCGTGGGCATTCTAAGCATGAAGATCGATGACGATGTTTTTCAGGGCACTCTTCACATAGGTGAGCTGCTGTTGAGCCCCAACGAAAAGCTTCAGCCAAAGACATTTGATCCCATAATCGAGGTTCAAAATGACTACATCGGCAACTTCCAGGTTCAAAAGACGATGAAGCTGGAGATAGTCAAGGACAGAGAGACCTCTCAGAAGGACTGGCTCCCCTGCTGCATGGGCGGCTTCTTCGACCTTCCATCCTATAACTTCGATGTACAGTACGCCAGCTGGAAGGGAATCTTCGACTGCTCCTGCCGGGAGGAATCAATCTCCACCATGAAACCCGCGTGGAACACGACAAAAGCACAGTTCCCCACCCAGGAGTATCAGTTTAAGCCCTGAAGGGGGCTTAAGCCTTTTTATTTATTGAAGTAGAAAAACATACGGCCAAGCCCAAAATCGATCTGTTCGAGGCAATAGTTAGCAGTAGCCCTCTGCCAGCGGCCCGCGCTGGAGGCTGAATGTCCTCGCTTTGGGCGATGAGGAGTCCCGATCCGTGGGCATGAATCCGGAGAGATACAAGATCATTTTAATCGTAGCAGCATCTCTTGCTGCATCTTCTGCGGTGGCCGGGGTCATCGGCCTAATGGGCTGGTCGTTCCCCATATGTTGCGCATGATCTTCGGCTGGATCAGGACACTGATTCCCCTATCACTGACGTTTGGCGCCTCCTTTCTGGCAGTAGTTGACGACTTCGCCTAGGAACAGAGGCCATATTCTCTGCCTGAACTCACCCACATAATTCAGCGAAGAGCCAAATCTTCTCTCTATCCATTAGGGATCGATCCACGTCCCCCCATCCCCTCCCAAAGCACTCTCCAGCTGCTCGACATTGGTAATCAATGCGGATAGATCGCTGCACTCTGCGAAGATCGCCGCTGCCTCCACCTTCGGACCCATAGAGCCAGGGGGAAATTCTCCCTGGGCTAAAAGCCTTCGGGCTCGAGAGGCTTTCATTCTGCCGATATGCCTCTCGGACCTGCTGCCAAAACCGGTCGAGACATGGGGCACATCGGTGAGGGTGACAAATCTCTCTGCCCTGAGGGCCACGGCCAGCTTGCACGCGGTGAGGTCCTTATCGGTTACCGCCTCGATTCCCTGAAGCCCACCGTTTTCATCTCTTATCACCGGTATCCCCCCTCCTCCCCCGGCGATGATCAAATGGCCGTGGCCCACAGCATCCATTATGGTGTGCAGCTCGATTATCTCCTGGGGCCGGGGAGAAGGAACCACCCTCCGCCATCCCCTGCCCGCTGTCTCCTTCATTCTCCACCCCTGAGACTTGACAAGCTCTTCCGCCCCCTCCTGGGTATAGTAGGGGCCGACAGGCTTGGAGGGAGTGGCAAAGCCTGGATCATCGGGGTCCACCAGGACCTGAGTCAGCACTGCCGCTATCTCCCTCTCCGGAATCTCGTTTCTCATAGATCGGCAAAGAAGGTAGCCAATGCTCCCCTGGGTCTCGGCAACCATGATATCAAGAGTCTCGGGCGGTATGCAGTCTTTCGTGGCCTCAATCCGCAGCAGTATCATGCCCACCTGAGGGCCGTTGCCATGAACAAGCACCATTCCCTCTCCCTGGTCCATAAGCAGCCTGACCGCCCGGGCAAATTCTACTGCTGTTCTCTCTTGAGTTGCGGGATTCCGAGGATCGAGGAGCAGGGCATTTCCGCCAAAGGCGAGAACTGTCGGTCCTGCCAGATTCAATCCCCCTTGGATGCGGAGTCTCGCATTGATTTGGATATGGATTTGGATATGAACTCCTCGATCTTCTCCCTCAAATATGGCCGATCCATGTCCACCAGATCGTACAGAACATAGGTGGATGGTTTATTGATCTGGATGAGCCGGCGAAGGTCTATGGGCGAGGCGATGATCACCGAATCGCATTCGGCTTTATTTATGGTCTCTTCCAATTCCCTGATCTGCTGGGGGTAGTAGCCCATGGCCGGAAGGACCCTTCCGATATGTCTGAACTTCGAGAAGATCTCTTTTAAGGATCCGACGGCATAAGGCCGGGGGTCGATGATCTCTGCTGCGTTGTACCTCCTGGCCGCCACCTGGCCGGCGCCATAGGCCATCTCCCCGTGGGTTATGGTCGGACCGTCCTCAACTACCAGCACTCTCTTGCCGGATATTGCTTTAGGATCTTCTGCCGTGACTTCTGATCCGGCCACCACCACTCCTGCTTTTGGATTCAGCCTTGATGCATTGGCCTGTATAGTTATAATGTCCTCTTCTGCAGCGGAGTTGGCTTTGTTGATCAGGATGAGATCTGCAGCCAGAAAATTCGTCTCCCCGGGGTAATAGGATATCTCATGCCCTGGTCGGAGAGCATCGGCAACGGTAATCCACAGATCAGGCTTGAAAAACGGGGTGTCGTTGTTTCCCCCATCCCAGAGAATAACATCCGCTTCCCTCTCCGCCTGATCAAGAATAGTCTGGTAGTCCACTCCTGCATAGACCACTGTGCCCTTGTCTATATGCCTCTCATACTCCTCCCTCTCCTCGATGGTCAGATCAGCGGCGTTCAGATCCGCTCGAGAGGAGAACCTCTGCACCTCCTGTCGAGCCAAATCTCCATAGGGCATGGGATGCCTCACCACAACCGCCTTCAGCCCGGCCTGGCGAATGATGTCTGCAATGTATCTAACAACCTGGCTTTTGCCGGCTCCGGTTCTCACTGCGCAGACCGCTATCACCAGCTTCTTTGACTTGAGCATAGTATTCCGTCCTCCCAGGAATCCGAAGTCTGTGCCCGTGGCCAGTACCCTCTCTGCCAGGTGCATCACATCCTCATGGCTCAGGTCGCTGTAGGATAGAATGCATCTGTCCACCCGGCATTTGATGATTATCTCCTCAAGGGCATCCTCAGGCCAGATGGGAAGGCCAGCCGGATAGAGCTCACCGCTGAGCTCTGGCGGATAAAGGCGGCAGGCAATATCCGGTATCTGAGCGGCAGTGAATCCCACCACCTCGAACTGGGGCCTGCTGCGAAAGAATACATTGAAGTTATGGAAGTCTCTGCCTGCCGCCCCGAGGATTAAAATTCGCTCCCTCTTCTTATCAGCTGTATACATGATCTAAATTCCCTTTTGATTGCAGCTGTGTTATGTATTTATACCGATTCGCCTCTACTATATACGGCTTTGTAGCTTTTCATTGCTCAGAGGATAGCAAATAAGCAGAGAGTGTATTTCGATTAGATTAGGAGGTAGGAAAGATGACTGAGGAGAAGCCCAAACCGATCATATTTGCAGAGGCACTGGACGAAGGCGTCAATTCCGCTTTTGCACGCTTGAGAAATGAGATCATGAAAGATGGTGCGCTATCGTCCAAAGATAAGGCGATCGTCGGACTGGCATGTGCAGTGGCCATTCGATGCGACACCTGTGTCGAGTTTCATAAAAGAGTGGCCAAAATGGCAGGAGTGACCCGAGAGGAGATGCTGGAGGCAGCGGCCATTGGGGGACTGGTCCGCCTGGGCTCAGGCTTTGCCACTGCATCCATCATCCTGGATGATTAGGAGCCTGATGTCTCTGATCCCGTACAATAGCCTGGACTCCTTCTGCAGGACGGCGATATCATCAAATCATCTCCTGGACTCAATTCTGCAGGCGGCCATCTTGTATTCCGGGATCCTGGATACGGGATCAAGGGCGTCGGATGTCAAGAGGTTGGTCCCGTGATAATGGAAGGGCATGAAGGCCATCCCCGACATGACCCTATCCGAAATTTTTGCCCGTGCCTCCGCCTCCCCCCGGCGGGTTTTCACTGCCACCATTTCGCCCTCAGCGATCTTGAGATTTGAGGCATCAACGGGATTGACCTCCACATATAGCTCTGATTCCCGCTCTTGCAGTGACGGGCTGCGCATGGTCATCGAGCCGCCATTATAATGAAGCACTATCCTTCCTGTGCTGAGCAGAATGGGATACTCCGGGCTGGTGACCTCTCCGGGAGGAGTGTTTTGCAGGTCGAAGATCCTCGCCCTGCCGTCTGAGGTGGAGAACCTCTGCAGGTGCAGTATCTCCGTTCCGGGATGCTGCTCATCTGGGCAGGGCCAGAGAACCCCACCGACCCTCGATATCCTTTCCTGGCTCATGCCCTTGTATTGGGGCACCAGGCTGCGGATCTCCTCTAACACCTGGGAGGGATTATCATAAGCCATCTCCTCGCCCAGTCCCAGCCGCCTGGCGATCTCGCAGATGATCCAGACTCCCTCTTTTGCCTCCCCCGGAGGCTCTATGGCTTTGTCGATCCATTGCACTCTTCTCTCCATGGAGGTATAGCTGCCGCTCTTTTCCGCCCAGGCGGCAGCAGGCAGGACGACGTCCGCCATCTTCGCTGTGGGAGTCATGAATATCTCCTGCACCACCAGGAAATCCAGGCTCTCCAGAGCGCGGCGGGTCTTATTGACATTGGCGTCGCATACTATCGGATCCTCTCCGGTGATGTAAAGGGCCTTGAGGCGTCCGTCTATTGCTGCATCGTTCATGTCGGTCGAGGTCAGGCCTGGGCCGAGGGGCAGGTCAGTGGCGTTCCAGGCTGCCCGGAAAAACTCAATCGTCTTGGGATCCACCGATCTCCTGTAGCCAGGATAGAATTCCGGCATTCCCCCCACATCGCAGTTCCCCTGGACATTGTTCTGGCCGCGCATGGGCCAGACGCCGGCTCCAGGCCTTCCTATCTGGCCGCAGATGAGGGCAATGGTGGCGCAGGTCATAACGTTATCAGTTCCAGAGACGTGCTGGGTGATGCCCATGGAATAGAGTAGAGCTGAGGCGGAAGACTTTGCATAGACCCTGGCTGCCTTTACGATCTCGGCAACGTCCAGGCCCGTATTCTCTGCCGCCTCTTCCATTGAGAAACCCGACAGGCTCTCTTTGAGCTCTTGGAAGCCGGTGGTGCGGGAGCTAATAAAATCAGCATCCTCCAGACCTTCATCGACGATGACCTTCATCATCCCCCGGAGAAGGTCTATGTCCGATCCAGGATTCAGGCGAAGGTGAATGTCCGCCATCCAGGTGGTGGAGGTGATCCGGGGATCGGCCACAATCACCACTGCCCCATTATCCTTTGCCTTCTCTACCCAGCGGGAGACGATTGGATGGGCCTCAGTGAAGTTGGTGCCGATGGCGAAAATGCATTTGGAGTTCTCCAGGTCGAGAAGGTTGTTGGTCATGGCGCCGGCGCCAAAGGAGGCGCCCAGACCCATCACCGTGGGTGAATGGCAGAGCCTGGCGCAGTTGTCCACGTTGGGTGATCCCAGGAGCCGGGCCATCTTCTGCATCAGGTAGTTCTCCTCGTTATTGCAGCGGGAGGAGACGAGAAAGCCCAGGGACTTCGGGCCATACCGTTCCAGGTTCCTTGCCAGACCCTGAGCCACCAGCTCCAGGGCCTCGTTCCAGCTTATGGGAATGAAATCGCTTCCAGACCTTTTCAGGGGATACACGAGACGTTCCTGGTTATTCAAAAGCTCCAGAACGGAGTTCCCCTTGGGGCAGAGAGCGCCAACGCAAGTTGGGTGGTCGGTCATGTATTTGATGCCTGTGGCTTTGCCCTTCTCGACCTGGATGAATAGGCCGCAACCCACAGCACAATAGGGGCACAGGGATGCGATCAGCTTGGTCGACATAATAGTGGCACCTCATCCAGAACTNNGCATATTCACCATCAGTAGCACCTGCCAGCATATACGTTCCGGGTATCTAATATATGAAGATATTGCATCAACGCTGACTGCTATATCTCAGCTCGAACTCTGCATGTTGCGGGCATTGCAGAACCTGGAAGGTAGTATGGATGGTTTTGGAGTTCGGCCTTCGGCCGGATCTATTTATCTGCTTTGTCTTATTTAAGAGTCGATTAATCTTATCCTTATCGAATTTTCATATGCAAATCCTCTATCGGCTGGCTTCATCCTATTCTTGGAGCAATTCTAATCGAGCAAATTCGATAAAATCCTGTTTATGATTGCCAATAGATCCAATCTCGGGATCGTCATAGAAATTACCGCTTCCGATCAACCAGAACACCTTATCGACGGCATAAGGGGTAACATCTGCATTGCTAGCCAAACGAATTATTGCTTTGAATAACTGGTAATCATCAACTTCAGCCTGGCATAGCTCAAGGGCTTCGAAGATATCGTGCAAGTGAATATCTGGTTTGGGGAAATTAACATATCCGAGTTCCTTTAGGAAGTCACAGGAAAGGGCAAATCCGAATCCCTCTATTTCACGATCCAAAAGCAGCGGCAGACTTGGGCGTGCTCTTGCATCCTGATCAAAAAAGTCAACCCATTCAAAGAACTGATTGGCTGAATCGAACTGCTCAATGAATCTGGCAGCCGAAATAATTGTCTGGCAATAGAGTGGCCAAAGGCTTCGTGATGTTTTACGAATCTTACCCCGTGGTCTTAGCTCTCTGATTACTCGATCTAAAACCGCCTCCCAATCATCCTCATAATTCGCCAATACCAATTTTGGACTGAAGTCATATAAAACCGAGGACAATTTATCCACGCCACCTATGCGTTCCCATTTTTCACGAAAAACATCCTTATCGTATGCAGAAGGTTGAAGCCAGTAGGAAACCCTGCCGTCCTTCTCTCCTCTATGAACTGACTCCGTTACCTCTGAAGGTAGCATAATAAATGCACATGGCTCTTGGGAGACATTTATCACAATGACCCAAAAATCGCCCATAATATTATTTAATTTGGCTCCAAGGGGAACGGGATTACGCTTGCTCAACGTTTTGACCTGGACCTTCACAAAGCGCGGACTATCAGTGCTATATGCGATAATATCGATACCACGCGCATTACGTGAGGTAGGCATCACATTCCAACCCAAGCGTGACAGCTGATAGCAGGTGTAATATAGGCCGATATTGCCCGTTATTTGTGGTTTAGGCTTATCGTTTTCATTAACTGTTTCGTATTTGTATCCTCTGATGCCTACTTTTTAGTGATTTTTTATAGACATTTTGATGCTTACTCAAGGAGTTTTCCATGTTAATCAGCTCATGACCATCCTGGATGAGGACCGCCACTCGCTGATACTGGTGGAGCATGACCCCATGCTGTACGAGGACGCAAGCGAGATGACTGAGAACGTCTCTGAGGCGCTGCAGCAGGCGGCCCAGGAGGCTGCAGTGCTGCTGTTCCTCTGGGGTTCACTCCAGAGTATTGCGGCCCCAGGTCGTTTTGAGAACGATCTTGGGTACTCTGCGAAATGTTAAAGGAATATCCATTCCCGAACGAATCAAGATGGTACTGGCAACATGGGGACAAAGAGGGCTGGACTGCCTTTGCATGCCAACGCTGAGGCTTGCCAGCTAAACACATAAATCTATTTAAATAATGGGAGTCAAAACTATATTCCCACAGTCACTTTTAAGCATGCAATGGAGAGGATTTGGAGATGGCCTTTGAGATTGAAGGATTAAATTCAATCCCCCTCAGGCCTGCAAGAAAAGGCAAGAATAAGAGCGAGAAGGGGATCAGAGGCTATTGCAGTTGTGGTGACCCTGATCGAGGAGGAGATAAAATCCTATGAGGGCGTGCCGATGGTGCCCATCTTGAAGCTCAACTCATCGATATGATTGGACGATCCTCATCATAGGTTCCGGAGCTGCATAGTAATCGGATAGGAACAATCGCCATCGATGCATATCTGAGGAGACATATCGGAACAGCTTCCATCGATGCAGATCGCATTTGCAGGGCAGATATTTCCGCATTCACCACAGTTCAGTGGATCGATGCTGGTGTCAGTGCACTTTTCATTGCAGACATCCAGGCCCGCCATGCAGGTGCAAACACCTTTGATGCAGACCATTCCTAAAGAGCAGACATTTCCGCACGATCCGCAGTTTTGAGTGTCTGTCGACAAATCGAAGCAAGTTCCATTGCAGGGGAACATGCCATCCGGGCAGACTGGACCCGAGGAAGGTGCGGCCAGGCCGTCGGCAGTTGCACAGGCCACAAGAATCAGAATCGATGAGAGCATCAGTATCATTGGAGATGAATTCATCATAACCACTCAATCATTGCTGTCCGATCTCACCCTGGACAGCTTTGACTGCATAGAGATCTCCTTGTCCAGGCGCATGTCTATTCTTATGGAGGTGATTATCCTTTTGACGCCCATCTGAACAAGCTTATCGTTGGCCTTCTCCATCAGATCGAATAGCTCCTGGAGGCTCTTGGCCTCTACTGCAGTGGACATGGGACCTGGAATGAAGTTCATCTCTGCCTCCCCTAAAAGATGGTGGATGGCTTTGATGTAGTCTCCTGCGCTGGTCCCCGATCCCATGGGGACCATGGAGAATTCAGCTACTATCATGATAATACTGTAGTACTGCAAGATATAGAAATGTTTTCTAGATTGAGACCGATAAGGGCGAGGTGGTGGATATAACAGACGAGGTGCAAAAGAGCCTGGAGAGCACCTCGCTGAAGGCGGGAGCGATGGTGATCTTCGTCCCCGGGGCTACGGGAGCGGTGACCACCATCGAGTATGAGGACGGTCTGGTGGCGGACCTGGGGAATGCCCTGGAGAGGATTGCGCCGCAAAATATCGACTATTCCCATAATCTGCGCTGGCACGATGGCAACGGCCATTCTCATATCCGGGCCTCGCTCATTGGACTGAGCCTGATTGTGCCCTTTGCTGCGCGAAGGCTGATTCTGGGCACCTGGCAGCAGATCGTCTTCCTGGAGCTGGATAACCGCAAACGCCACCGTAAGCTCGTCCTGCAAATGATGGGCGAATAGTCAGGACCTTGATCCGGCAGGGAATCGGAGAGCATAACAGACTGATGAACCGAGCAAGGCCGATAGATTCGCATTATGGCTACGATGCCGTTGATGGCCGGAGAATCAACTCCAGCAGCTCTGCCAGCAATCTCCAGAGGCTGGAGTCCGAAGCCTCCTCAGAGGTTTTTCCCGGAACCACATCCTCGACCTTGATATCCCTCCAGGCATATGGATCGAACTCATTGCTCCGGAAATCCTTTATTGCCGCATTTCCTGAATCCACCAGCATCTTATTGAAGTTTCTGCCGTCTTCAAGATAGCACACCGCTATCCATCGACCGTATTCATCCTGGCCGTTCGCATCGTCGATGTCCAGATTCACGACATTATCCATAAGCAAGGAATAGGTGTAGTCTCTTGCCCACTCACCCTCTTTGCAGGCCCTCTCGCCGTAGAGCTCAGGAGCATCGAGGTCTGCCAGCCTAACCCTTATCGTATCCTCCCGGATTCGGCCATCATGCTCCATGATCTCGACGTCAAAGGTATCTCCATCTGTAACAAGAACCACTCTACCTGAAGCCTCATCAGGAGCGCCCGAGGCGAGGGCTATATAGAGCAATAGAATAAGCGTACAGAGGGCTTTTCCCGGTATCATGGCTTGTCCATCCTTTCTGATCCTCTTGTATCTTTCCCCTCAGCTGGATTTTAATGTGGCACGATTAAACGGCTCTGGACTGCGCTCTTTTGGACATTTCGGATCTTTCTGCTTTGATATCTTCGGATAAAATATCAAAAAAATGTATTCGATTGAATAGGGCTCTTGAAATGTAGTGGCATAAACAGATTGGATGAATGCAAAGGAGGGAGGGGAAAGCCGTTATAAAATGGAGTGTAAGAGGGGATGTAACGACTTTCGCCATTATGTATATAGTCAATTGCCGAGATATATAGTTTTCGATATTGATCCCATACTACCATTATCACAATTGCCGCCAGACTTCTTTTCCTTAATCATTCCACGCCGGGCATCGTGGATGCTGGCTGACGCTATTTGAGGGATTAGCACCATATTAATCAGGCGGAGAATATCACACCGGAGTGTAAGCTATATTGTCGGTGTTCTGCCATAAAAAAGATGTAAAGAGCGATTATTATCGCCCTTGCATCATCTTCTTGACCTGTCGCTGCAGCTTATCCAGCTCGCCGGTCTGATACAGATAGATTCCTGCCCCGATGGCAATGAGAAAAACGAGGATGAGGCCTATCAGCCAGTTGCTGGTTTGCGCCTCCTCCACATTCACTGTTCCGGCTTTTCCATTCAGGCTGAACCTATGCAATCCCGTCTCATCTGGATTGTAGCTGAACTGCACCGTGCTGTTCTCGCCCGCCTTTACAGTCACATTCTTGCTCTCGGCGAGAGTATCGTTTACCATCAGATTAAGGGTGATGGTATCCACCTCGCTGCCCTTGTTATGCACAACAGCCGAGATCTTCATGGACTGCTTGGCATTAGCCGTCTCGGGCAGAGTCAAGTCCATAACCTCCAATGCCGAGGTCACCATTATCTTCCTGCTGGCGGAACTGTATCCCTCTTTCTCCACCTTCAGGGAATGCTCTCCGGTCAAATTGACGGCATAAGTGAAGGTACCCTGAGAGCTGGTGTTTCCTATCTCATTGTCATCCAAGAGGATCTGTGCTCCTGCCACAGGTGTCTGGTTTATGCCCTCGGTGATGGTTATCAAGAAGTTCTCTCCGGCTGACACCTCTGCCGGGGCATTGAGAATCAGCTGATTGGCCAGTGTGACATTTGCCCTCTGAGCAGCGGTAAGCTGTGAGGCCTCCTCTGCAGTTCTCACCACCATATCGGCGGTAGCATCATTGTAGCCGGTCTTCCTGGCGACAACCTTCAGAGTGCCTGTGCTCTTTGGGATGTAGCTGATCGATCCGGTTGAATCGGTGGTTCCAATGGTGTTGCCATCGATTGAGATCGCTACACCGGATAGGGCTGAAGTTCCAGAGCGGACGGCAATCTGGGCTGCTTTGTCCACAACCGCACCAGAGACCGTCAGGGAAATTGCGGTTCCCTCGCCCGTCTTGGTGGCAATTGGGGCCAGCAACCTCTTATCGCTGTCTGCGACCTGAATCCTCAGGTTGTCCATGATGTCGACGTCCTTGCCCCTGGACAGGCTTATGGTGCCGTCATTTTCCAGGGTTATGCCGTCATAATCCAGGGTCTCGACCTTCATCTTGCCATGCATCTCCCCTTCTTCAACTGATTCGGGGCTATCTGATATCTGGAATATGGCGTCCACGGTGGCGAGGTCTGATTCAGTGCTCCTGAACACGCTCTCGACATGAGCAGCGATGAGTGGAACATCCTTCTCCCCGCCCATATCTATCTTGTATAGATAATTGGAGGACCCATCAGTCGGATCGTTGGATGGAGTGACGACCTTGCTGTCCACCTCATCTCCGTCCTTGGCTAAAGCGAGATAGACCTTATTTCCGTTCAGGTCCACCTGCTTGATGCGCAGCTCATAGCCCTCTTCTAAAGAGAGGACAGATCCGCTGGCAATTGTGCGGCTGTCGTCGCTGTCGGTCAGGACGCGCCTCAACTGGCCTTCACCTATGACGCTGGACTCATCGGTGAACTCCGTCTGGTTGTTATAGCCAGCGAAGTACTTGTCGGCCATGAAGCCGATAACATCGTACTTGCCCCAGTCATTGAACTCGAACTTCACCGGCTCGGCTTTTGTGGAGTATTCCAGGTCGCCCTCTTCGATCTTGCTGCCGCCACTGATCCTCATGGTCATGGTCTCAGTGCCGACATCGTCGTCTATATCGTAGTAGAATCCCTCAAAGTTGTAAGGATTCCAGGTGAACTCGCTCGTCTTTGATGGATCGATCACTGTGCCTCTGACATCATAGCTCCCTGTCTTCTTAACAAACGGAGCAAACCGGAGCTCATCGGCATCGGCAACCAGGAATGAGACATCTCCGAAGATCTCCACCGTGCTTCCTCTTCTCAGGGTGAGCGAGTCTTCGTTCTCCATCTCGACTCCTTCATCAGATACGCTCTTGACCTCCATCTTGCCATACTTGTCGCCGTCCTCTACCGAGGCATAGGTATCGGAGATCTGGAAGAGGCCGTCGATGGTCACCAGGGCGGACTCGGTACTGGCAAAGACATTGGAGATATGGGCCAGGATCAGTGATGTATCCTCTCCGGATACTTCGACCTCATAATTGTAGGTTGAGGTGCCGAGGTTACGCGGGTCTATGACCTTGCTGTCTATCTCATCCCCGTCCTTGGCCAGGGCCATATAGACCTTATTGCCATCGATATCTATCTGCTTGATGCGTAGCTCATAGCCCTCTTCCAGGGGAAGGACCGATCCGGTGGTTACAGTCTTTTCCTCGTCGCTGTCGACCAGCACACGCCTTAACTGGCCGTCGTTTATCAGGCTTCTATCGTTATTGATGAGGTCGCTTGCCTTATAGCCCGCGAAGTACTTCTCAGCCATGAAGCCTATGACCTCATACTCTCCCCAGTCATCGAACTCGAAGTCTGTAGCCTCAGGCTTAGTGGAATAGGAAATCTTGCCGGTTTCAAGGGATCGCTCATTGGGCTCCAGGTCTACTGTGAGCCTTTCTGTGCCCACCTCATTCTCCAGATCGTAGAAGAATCCGGAGAACGTCTTTGGCGTCCAGGTGTATTTATATGGACTCTTGCCTTCTCTCCAGATTCTATTATCCCCCTCTTCTATCTCTTCTTCCTCAGTCTCGTTGGATTCTGTCTCGGTCTCATTCTGCGATTCATTCTCTGCGGTCAGCTCATCAGTTGGTTGTTCATCGGTTGCATTCTCGGCTGCCGCATTGGAGGCATCAGCTGCAGAATCAGTGGCTGAAACTACCGTTCCTGCTGCAACGTCCTCTGGAGGAGTGACGACCTCGCTTGCGGATCCACTGGTGCTTGAGGTGCCGGAGCTGGCAGCTTCTGCAGGGGTTGCTGCTGCGCTATCGGTGCTCGCATCAGCGGCGACAGTATCCTGAGAGATCTGGTCTGGAGTGATGATGTCATTGGATACTGGAGTGGTGGCGCTCCCGCTAGACTCCTGCTGAGAGCTAACCTGTGATGTTGTCACTGGTGCTGCTGCAGGAGCGGTAGCCGCTTGAGTTGCAGTCGCAGCCGAGGCAGATGACGCCTGGGCTGCGGATTGATCTGATGCCGCAGCACTGGATGGAGCGCTGCTTTTGCTTCCCAGGGGCTTCAACCCGATATTTCGTTTGGACAGTGTTTCTGCTGAAATCGACGATTCCTGTGCACTGCTTCCTGAAAGCAGGCTATGGCTTATGCTTGGGGCTGCCCCGCTTGATGATTCAGAGGCTTGCGCCAATACATCTGCTGGCAGAGCTGCAGCTAAAACCATGAGAAGCAGACAAACTCCACCGATCCTGACATAGTCCATGGATATCCTCCCGTACCTGATGCTATATGCCTTTTATCCGGTAGTGTCCCGAAAATGCTGTA
>DAIO01000121.1:0-2728 GCA_002498745.1 Methanosaeta sp. UBA533
AGAACCTTTCGTTGCGATTGATTTTCATAGGGGAAGGATCGATGGAGAAGGGTTATCAATGGCAAGCTTCAATGGCTGCCAGCATGTGCCCGCCAGACCTGATCCTGCTGCAGGGGAAGATCGCCTCCTGCGAGCTTTGTCCTCTTTCTCTCAGCCGAAACCTCACTGTGCCCGGAAGCGGCCCACCCGAGGCCGAGATCATGCTGGTGGGAGAGGCCCCAGGTCGGGAGGAGGACCTCAAAGGCCTGCCGTTCATCGGCCGGGCGGGGAGGTTGCTGGACGAGGCTCTGAACGAGGCCGGCCTGAAAAGAGAGGATGTCTTCATAACCAGTGTCATCAAATGCCGTCCGCCCCAAAACAGAAAGCCGAATAAAAAGGAGATCGAACTCTGCCTGCCCTACCTAGAGGATCAGATGGATGCCATCCGCCCCAGGATCATCTGCCTGATGGGGAACACTGCCATTCAAGCCGTCCTGGGAGTCGTGGGGGTTACTGTCCTGCGCGGCCGGATTCTGAGCGATCGCTTTCTCGTGACATATCATCCGGCGGCCGTCCTGAGAAACCGAAATCTGATGGTGGATTTCGTCTCCGACCTCAGAGAAGCAAAGATTCAGAGCCTCAAACTGTCAAAGGACGCTTTGCTGAATGAGGAATGAACAGCGAACATCTCAGCCGCCGGGCATGACCCGCAGCATGGCCGGGCTAAAGGTCAAGATTTATTATCATGAAGCGCAACAGAGTCATCATGAGCGGCCAAACCCTGTCTGAGAAGATATTATCCAGAGCGGCAAACAAAGAGGTAAAGGCGGGCGAGTTCGTCATGGCGAATGTAGATGGCGCCATGATTCATGATATAACCGGCCCCCTGGCAGTGAAGGGATTCTATGAGATTGCAGGCAGGGATGCCCGGGTCTGGGACCCAACCAGGATCGTTCTTCTCTTCGATCATCAGGTCCCGGCAGACAGCCTGAAGGCAGCAGAAAACCACATCCAGCTGCGCAAGTTTGCTGCCGAGCAGGATATTCTCAACTACGATATCTTCTGCGGTGTATGCCACCAGGTGATGCCTGAGAAGGGGCACGTGCTTCCCGGAAACGTGATTTTGGGCACCGATTCTCACACCTGCACCTATGGAGCCTTTGGGGCTTTTGCCACAGGCGTCGGCTCGACGGACATGGCCTCAGTCTTCGCCACCGGCAAGCTCTGGTTTATGGTGCCCAAGACCCTCCAGATAATGATCGAGGGGCAGCTGCCCTCCCGAGTAACATCAAAGGACGCAGTCCTGCGCATCATCGGCGATATAGGTGCAGACGGGGCCAACTATCTGGCCTGTGAGTTCCGGGGTGAGGCAGCGGAGAGGATGAGCATTCCTGAGAGGATGACGGTCTCCAACATGGCCATAGAGATGGGGGCCAAGGTGGGCATCTTCCCGGCGGACGGGACGACGAAGAGTTACCTGGAGGGACGGGTCCGGGATCGAGAGGCAATTGAGGCAGGATTCGTCAAGGGAGACGAGGATGCCGCATTCTCCCGCAGGGAGTGGAATGTATCCGATCTCGAGCCGCAGATCGCCATGCCCCATAATGTAGACAACGTCCTGCCCATCAGCCAGGTTCCCAAGACCCGGATCGATCAGGTGTTCTTGGGCTCCTGCACCAACGGCCGATTCGAGGATCTGCAGCTTGCCAGCGAGATGATGAAGAATGAGCCCCTGGCTAAAGGGGTACGGATGATCGTGGTCCCAGCCAGCCGGGATGAGTACATGAAATGCTTGCGAGCCGACCTGGTGGAGAGGTTCATGGAGGCGGGGGCGATGGTGGAGTCGCCCTGCTGCGGCCCATGCATGGGAGGAAGCTTCGGCCTCCTGGGAGCAGGAGAGCGCTGTCTGGCCACCTCCAACCGTAACTTCGTGGGCAGGCAGGGAAGCCCCCAGGCCTTTGTTTACCTCTCTTCCCCTGCCACCGCAGGAGCGAGCGCCATAACCGGCTATATCACCGATCCCAGGGAGATCTGAGAGGGATCTGGGAAAGCCAGCCAATCCATTTTTTTTATCAGGATAAGATCAGGATGAAGGTCGCCCTCAAGCTCGCCTATTTGGGAGACAACTATTATGGATTTCAAAAGCAGCCCGACCGGGTGACTGTGGACAGCCAGGTCCGGCGGGCGCTGGCCCAGATAGGGGTCATCCACGGCGACTTCTGCTATGCCGGACGGACGGACCGGGGAGTCTCAGCTCTGGGCCAGGTGATCGACTTCTGGATAGACGAGGATAAAGTCGATCTGACCAGGCCGCGGTGCGTGAACGGCAGGCTGCCCCGGGACATATGGACCTGGGCCTGGTCCATCGCCCCAGTGGGCTTTTCTGCCCGCTGGAATGCCCTGTGGCGGGAGTACCAGTATCTTCTCTGGCACCCCGGCCTGGACAGGGATCTAATGGAAGAGGCAGCGGAGATGCTCCTGGGGGAGCACGATTTTCGGAACTTCTCCTCCGCCAAGGTGGGAACGGTAAAGAGGGTAGAGAAGCTGGAGATATCAGAGAGAGACGGCCTTTTCATCTTCGACATCCGGGCAGACGGCTTTCTGTGGAATATGGTGCGAAAGATCGTGGGAGCCACTGAAAAGGTGGGCTCAGGCCAGAAGGATATGCGCTGGTTTAGAGATCTCCTCCGTCCCGAATTGAACCACGGCGCTCCTACCGCCCCGGCAGAGGGGCTGATTCTCATGGAAG
>DAIO01000148.1:0-15451 GCA_002498745.1 Methanosaeta sp. UBA533
TTATGCCTAATATTTTCCCAATATCTTCGCCACTGCTCTATGCATTGAATGCATATTGAATCCCTTGCCTGCCAGATACATCATGGGGCATCTGCCGGTTATGCAATGCATCACCGCATCCTGACTCATCTTCTTGATCCCATCAGTCTCCGTTCTCCAGTGTATCCAGAAATTCTTGATGCCAATCGTCTTTAGCTCTTCAACTGCATGTGCAGGATCCGTTTTTGTCAGACCAATTACTGCACAATCTATTTCAGGGGAAAGATCGGAAAATCGTGGTATGCTTCCTTTTTCAGGATCGTCTGACATATCGACGATGTAGACCCTCTTCCCTCTCCTCTCCAGCTCCTCGATGGTCCATTTCATGGCCGGCTTTGTCTTGTCTGTGACCACCACAAAGCTCTCGTTCTCCCAGAATGATTCTTGCTCAGTCATGCCTACCCTACCTCTCGTATATAGTTAGAGCTTATAGTATAAAGATAGCTTTGCTGATAGCCATGTAGATTGTCATGTTGATAGGTAATCAAACATCGATTGCAGCGATCAACTCAACAATTCATCTGCGATACATTTTAATATTTCGCTTTCAGTCTGACATATAATCCTAGCATCATTTATGTCCGGCTTCAGGATAAGGATAAGACACAGAAAGCCTTGATTGGGGTTGATCTAAATTCACAAAAGAAGGTGCATGAGATTTGATGACGACCGGGAGAATTATCCCATCCAGCAAACCTGGGATCATTTAAGAGGATACAGGAGAGCCTTATCATGACTGCAGGGAACCAGGCGATCCAGCCGGGCGAGATGTTCCTGGGAGGAGAAATCGACCCGGTTAGCGGCAAACGCGTGCAGAGGGACATCATTTACGATGCCAGCAACCTTACCACCCATGGCATCATCGTGGGAATGACGGGCTCGGGCAAGACGGGCCTTGGAATCGTCATGCTGGAGGAGGCTCTCTCCTCGGGAATTCCCTGCCTTATACTGGATCCAAAAGGGGATATGGGCAACCTGCTCCTTAACTTCCCATCGTTCTCTCCCCGAGACTTTCTCCCCTGGATCAATGAAGCCGAAGCAAAAGGCCGAGCTACCGGCACCGATCAGCTCGCCGTCCAGATCTCAGAAAGCTGGAGGTCTGGTCTGGCAGAATGGGGAATAGGGCCAGAGCGAATGCAAAAGCTTGCCGACTCAGCGAGCTATACCATTTATACCCCAGGTTCAGTATCTGGGGTCCCGATCAATGTGGTCGGATCGCTTGTTGCCCCCAGGCTGGACTGGTCCGACTCCTCGCAGGCGGAGATCGGGCGGGATGAGATCGAGGGCCTGGTCTCCTCTTTCCTGGTGCTCGCCAGGATCGATGCTGACCCCATCTCCAGCCCGGAGCACATTCTCCTGGCAAACATCATCGAGAAGGCCTGGAGCGAGGGTCGGGATCTGGACCTGGGCTCTCTGATCGCTCAAGTACGGCATCCGCCCATGAGAAAATTGGGGGTGTTTGAGATCAATAGCTTCTATCCCCAGAAGGAGAGAGACCGTCTGGCGATAAGGCTCAACGGCCTGATTGCATCCCCCTCTTTTGCCGCCTGGATGGAGGGACCTCCCCTTGATATCGAGAGAATGCTGTATTCCCCCCGTGGCCAACCACAGGCCTCGATAATCTATCTCGCTCATCTCTCGGAATCGGAGCGACAGTTCGTGGTCACTTTAATCCTCTCCAGGCTGATTACCTGGATGCGAAGACAATCTGGAACTCCAGACCTCCGAGCGCTGGTCTATATGGATGAGGTGTTTGGCTTCGCTCCACCTACCGCCGAGCCGCCATCGAAAAAACAGATCCTGACCATTCTCAAGCAAGGTCGGGCTTACGGGGTGGGCATGGTCCTCTCCACTCAGAATCCGGTTGACCTGGATTACAAAGCGATGTCCAACGCCGGGACATGGATGATCGGCAGACTGCAGACGGAAAGGGATAAGGCCAGGATTTTGGAGGGAATCGAATCGGTCTCCGGCCAGACGGATATGAAGCTCTTCGACCGGCTGATCTCAAACCTGGGCAAGCGACAGTTCGTCCTTCAATCGGCCAAGGCCAAAGAGCCGGTGATCTTCACCAGCCGGTGGTCGATGTCCTACCTGGCAGGTCCTTTAGATAGAAACCAGATCGAGAGGTTGACCCGTGATCACCCTCTGCGCAGCATTTCCGTTTCCCCTTCCTCCGCCGGCGCTGGGGATGCCTATGGGACCGCCGCTAGCATGAGCTTCAAGATCGCCCCCGCTGCCGCCTCACAGGAAATGCTGCAGCAAGGAGGTGGGATGGAGATGACCAGGGGAGGCTCTGGCGGAGTCCCTCTTGAAGCCTCTGGAGAGATATCCGGGGATGAGAGCCAGGTGGCTCCCCGGGTGGACCCATCCAGTGCGGTCTATTATCTGGATCCATCAGCCCCCTGGGCATCTCAGGTACGGTCAATACCTGGAGGAAGGCGGCTCCAAGCAGGCTTGATCGCCCGTGTCCATCTCAAATATGATGACAATAAAGCAGCGGTCGATCATACCGAGGAATGGGAAGCGATTTTCTTCCCCCTGAGCAAACGCTTCGATCCCAGGTCGGCTATTAATGTCGATTATGACGATAGAGATCTGGCCAGCAGGCCGCCCGACAGGGCAATCTACCTGCTGGCTAAAGCAGATCTGGATAAAGCGTCCTATTTCAAAGAAGCGAAAAGCGCCTTGCAGGATCATCTGGTAAGAAGTCGCAGCATAAGTATCCTGCGCAATCCTGCCCTGGATTTGTACTCCAGGGTGGGCGAGTCGAGGAATGATTTTGAGAGAAGATGCTTCCAGGCAGCTGAGGATAAGGCAGATGCGGAAATGGCGAAGCTCAAAGATAAGTATGAGTCCTCCATCAACCGAATAAAATCCCAGCTCAACAACGCCGATCGAAGGGTTCGAGAGCTCAATACAGATACCCGCCAGAGGCAACAGGAAGAGCTGCTCCATGGTGCTGGCGATCTTCTATCAGGGCTTCTCGGTGGCCGGCGTCGCTCCCTGAGTCTGGGCGGGGCAGCATCCCGGCGCTCAATGACGATTCGCACTCAGGAGCGTCTGCGCTCTGCAGAAGAAAAGAAAGAGGAAAAGGAGAGAGAGCTGGAGGAGCTCGAGGATAAGCTGGCAGAGGAGATTTCACAGATCTCCGATCGATGGAAGGTAGCGGCCGATCAGATCGAAGAGATCAAGATTCCCCTGGAAAAGGCAGACGTCGATGTGGAAGAGATGAGCGTCTTGTGGATTCCCGTAGGATGAAACATCTTTTTTTTATATGTGCCTAAAAAAAATCATTTGTCTCATGGCTCTGGGGTAGCCCAAGAGCTCTCACTCTCGGCAGGTGCCTCGCTTGTTGATCTGAGGATGTACCGGAGCCAGCCTAAGTAGCATCCTCTTTCCAGATGCCAACCAGATCATAGTATTGCTGCAAATCAACTGGAAAGCCGTCAATCCTTCCTTCAGGCTCGGCATTATGCAAAATCACACATGGAAGCACATCATCCGCCTTGCATTAGAAGTCGAAATAAGCCGGCCCTATTGAGTAGTACATCTCTGCCGGAATGCCATTTATCAGTCCGTTTTTGTCAGGCTCGGGCAGTCCTGCAAAAGCGGAGCTCTGGTTCCAGCTGGCATCTATCTCATGAACAGGAGTTATAATCCTGTTCACAGAGTATGGAGAATCCTGTTTAGATCCGTTTTGGGGTTTATCATTCGTCTCATTGCCAGGGCTGAAAGGGAATGGTATGCCCAGCCAGTCCTCGCTGAATGGATCTGCCTCGCTCAGATTGCTTTGATTGCCAGCTGGAAGCGGACTGCTCTTTGGCCCCAGATTCTTCTCCAGCCACGCTCTTCCAAAGTCGCCGCCAACCTTCTGAACCCTATCAGTGTCGCTCATTGCCTGTGCAGAGGCCAAAAGAGAGAGCGCCATAAGCAAGATCAGAATCCGCCTCATTAGACCCATCTCCTCGCATTTTTCATAACATAATTCGGCTGCTGATTAAGATAAAGATATGCGGCTTGATATTTATAGCCAACTCTCCTCCATTAATGGTCCTGACCAGCAGTGATACCCTGATAGATCAGCCGAAAAAAGATAAAAAGAGCATGCCGGCCCCAACAATAATAAAAAAATGATATGATAATTCAGTCAGGAACCGGGGATTCTCAATTCCTCAGCTATGAGACGATCACCCTTTGTTATGCTCCTCCAATAGATGAAACTTCAGCTCTTCCTTCGACTCAAATATCATGCGACAGATCTTGCATTTGAACTTGCCTTCTCTCTTTGATCCGGTGCTGTCCATCAAAACACCTCGAATCAAGATGGCTGTTTAATTCATTATTATTTCAGCTTTTCCATTCTCAAGCTTATGCTATCCATTCATAAGCAGATCAATGCTCCATGAGGAAACTGCTTTGCTGGGCAAATGCTTATACTCAAATAGAAAGAATAGTGAGATTCAGATAATTGAGATTCAGGCTTCCGGATTCCGTCAAAGGAATGCGGATGCCTTGAATCGGCTAAAAAGAGGATTAGCAGAAAGAGGATAGTGGTTTTCATGGCAAATAAATATAAGTGCACTCTCTGCGGCTACATCTATGACCCCAAGATAGGAGATCCGGACTCCGGCATCGCCCCCAACACTCCTTTTGAGGAATTGCCAGACAGCTGGACCTGTCCCCAATGTGGTGCATCAAAGAGCGACTTCGAAGAGCTTAAATGAATAGCAGCCAGGTGGAGGAGAGATGACCCTTGTAAGAGAGATCAAGCCGGGAGTATTTTCCATCGGGGCGATAGACTGGGACCGCAGGCTCTTTGATGCCCTGATCGCCCTGCCCGATGGAACCAGCTACAACTCATATCTGGTCCGGGGAAAGAACAAGATCGCGCTCATCGATGCCGTGGATTCTACTATGGCCGATGTGCTCATAGAAAACCTGAATGCTCTGGGCATAAAGAAGATCGACTACATCATAGTCCAGCATGCCGAACAGGATCACACCGGGAGCCTTGGCCGGCTGGTTGAGCTATATCCCGATTCCATAGTTGCCGGCTCGGCCAGATGCCTGGAGCTGCTGGTTGAGTTCGGCCTGGTGGATAAAAAGAGAACGCAGGAGCTGAAGGACGGCGATGTGATCGACCTGGGAGGCAAGAGCCTGCAGATAATCTCCGCGCCCTGGGTTCACTGGCCAGATACCATATTGTCCTATCTTGCCGCGGACAGAATTCTCTTCAGCTGCGATTTTCTGGGATCGCATCTAGCCACTAGCACTCTATACGCAGATGAGGCAGTGGTCTATAGAGCTGCAAAGAGATATTATGCAGAGATCATGATGCCCTTCCGCCAGCACATTAGAAAGCACCTGGAAAGGATATCGAATTATGATATTGACATCATTGCCCCCAGCCACGGCCCCATCCATGCCCGTCCAGAATTCATACTAAATGCTTATGGAGAATGGGCCTCGGACGAGGTGAAAAACCAGGTGGTTTTGCCCTTTGTTTCCATGCACGGTTCGACAAAAGCCATGACCGACTATATCGCAGATGCTCTGATCGCCAGGGGAATCGAGGTCAAACGATTCGACCTCACCAACAGCGATACAGGTTTGCTGGCCGAGGCTCTGGTCGATGCTTCAACCATTGTAATTGGCACGCCCACAGTGCTCGCAGGCGCTCATCCCCTTGCCCTTTATGCTGCCATCCTGGCCAATGCCCTCCGGCCGAAGACCAGGTACGCATCCATAATCGGATCATATGGCTGGGGAGGGAAGATGCTGGAACAGATCACCCAGGCTATGCCCAATCTCAAGCTGCAGCTCTTCGATCCGGTGGTGGCCAAAGGATATCCCAAGGAGGCCGATTTCCGCCGTCTGGACCGGCTGGCGGATGAGATTTTAGCCAAGCACCGTGAACTAATGCATGCCCAAAGCGCGACCAATTGAAAGCTCAGAAATGATGAATACAATCTCATCGATCCTCAGGGTAAGATGACCGTCAAGAGATTCGTTTGCAGGTGGCCATGATAGCAGAATCGATGCTCATCTACATTATCGTCCTCTTGCTGACGGGAATGGTTGTGGGATTTGCCTGCGGCATGCTGGGGGTGGGAGGTGGATTCATCATGGTGCCGGTGCAGATCTGGGCTCTGACATCCATGGGAGTGGATCCAACTCTATCCACCAGGGTGGCTTTTGGCACCTCCCTTGCGGTCATACTGCCCACATCGCTCTGCGGATGCCATGGTCATAACTGCCAAGGAGTAGTCCTCTGGCGTCCAGGAGTGACATTGGGCCTCTCTGGCCTGGTAGGTGCCTTTCTGGGCGGAACCATTGCCGCTCATGCTCCGGGGGAGCTGCTCAGGATGATCTTTGGGATTATAATCATGGGAGGAGCTCTGCGAATGATATATGCCCGGGATCTGCGGCGAGGAAGGCCCGAGGTGGTGAGCAGCCTTTTGCCTTATATTCTATGGGGAGTAGTGGTTGGGGTTATCTCCGGGCTCGCAGGAATAGGAGGCGGGGTGATTCTTGTTCCTGCTATGGTAATTGCCATGGGCTTTACCATGTATCAGGCGGTTGGCACATCAACTGTAGCCATTGCCTTTAACGCTGTGGGAGGGACGATTGCCTATGCCATCAATGGATGGGGGGTAGCTGGGCTTCCCGCCTACTGTGTGGGCTACATCGATCTGCTTCAGTTCGTTCTCTTAGCAGGAGCGAGCATGCTGACTGCCCATTGGGGAGTGAATTTCACCCATAAAATGTCTGAGGAGAAGCTCAAGAGGATCTTCATCGCCCTGATGATTCTCATCGGCCTGAAGATGATGGGATTATTTGATTGGAGGGGATTTTAGCGACGCCAATATTATGGGAAGATCGACGAGGATTTTCATTTGTACAGTACTACAGGGGCATTCCCCACATGGGGTACCACTTGGCCATATCCTTCTCAATTGGCAGCTCCTTTTGCATCAGTGACCTCAGCCGGAACTCCAATGCAGTGTCGCGTTGCTTGTTGGATTTCGGCACAAAGGGATAGTATGATCCCAGCTTGAAGCTATAGATCCAATATACAGTAGCCGCTCCCTTGAAGCGATAGACCGCCGCCAAGAGCTGAGTTCCGAATCCCTGCTCCATCAATATCTGGCAGATCATCTGAATATTGGCCACCAGATCCTCAAAATCCTGGTCGGTCAGGATCACCCAGATATATCCGTACTCATCCTTCTGGAGGCGGTGCGATGTGCCCGACTCCTGGAAGCTCAGCTTGAGGAGATCTTCAATCTCTTTACTGGCAGATTCATAGTAAGAGGACTCCATGGGTTTGAAGCATAACCCAGCCTGTCCATCCGGCACAAGATCGAGGTTGGCATCCATTGTCACCGCAGCGGTGGAGATGGCAAATAGCCGGTCGATCTTGGCCTCGGGCAGGCGCGTCTTTCCTATTATGGAATCCAGAAATCCCATCTTCAGCTCTCCAGTCCCTGCTCAATCCTCTGCAGAGCTTCGATCCTGGCCTCCAGAGTGGGGTGGGTCGAGAAGAGGTTCATGATGGAAGAGCGGCTGAAGGCAGGCACTATGAACAGAGCGCTTACGGGCCCCTCCACCTTTCTCAGATCCTCGGTGGGCACCCGAAATCCGCTTATCTTCATCAATGCACTCACCAGGTTGGAGGGCTGACCGGTGATGATTGCAGCACCACGGTCGGCGGCAAACTCCCGGTATCTGGAGAGGGCTTGTATCAGTATGAAGCTCAAGACCCATACCGCCAGGGAGACCACGAATACCACTATGAAGCTGCCTCCTGAGTCGCGACCGCGCCCGCCTCCACTGCCCATGAACGGCATGGATCTGACCAGGATCTGGGCCATGGAAGAGAGGAACGTGGCTATGGTCATCACCATCATATCCCTGTTCTTAACATGAGTCAATTCATGGGCCATCACCGCCTCCAGCTCGCTGTGATCGAGCTTTTGCATAATGCCCGTAGTCACCGCCACCACCGCATTCTTCTGGTTCCTGCCGGTGGCGAAGGCATTTGGCATTGAGCTGTTTACCACTGCTATTTTGGGCATGGGCAAATCGGCGATGGCGCAGAGCCGGGAGACGATTTGATGAAGCTCTGGAGCTTCACTCTCCGAGACCATCTTAGCGCCCATGGTCGACAGGATCATCTTATCGGAATAGTAGTATTGAAGGAGCATGAACCCGCCAATGAATAAAATAATTACTATATTATCGACGCCCTGGGAGACCAGAACTGCCAGAAACGCCAGGTAGATGACCGCCAAAAGGATCATGGTCAGAAGCATTCTGGCTTCAAGCCCTCGATCTGCCTTCCATCTCATCATATCTTGAATTCACCCTCGATATACCTTGATTGCATCAGCCAGCATTTGTCGCTTCTCAGATATGGATCTTCTCATGGATCATGCATGGATGAAGTTATATGGAAGTAATAAGAAAAAGGATTGAGGATAAAGAGGTGGATCATATGGCACAGGCGAAAATGGGCGACACCGTAAAGGTGCACTACACCGGCAAGCTGGGGACAGGGGTTATATTCGATACATCAGAAGGATGCGATCCGCTGGAGTTTGAGATTGGATCAGGCTCTTTCATACCTGGCTTTGAAGAGGCTGTAGTCGGCATGAGCCCGGGCGAGTCAAAGAAGGTCCAGATCCCTCCAGAAAAGGGCTATGGCAATTACAAGGAAGATCGGGCTATAACCATGGATAAAAAGGATTTCCCTTCAGACCTCGTTCCCGTCGAGGGAATGAGCCTTGAGATCTGCACCTCCGAGGGTACTTATGTCCCTGCGCAGATAACAGATGTTACAGAGACCACAGTCACCCTGGATGCAAATCATCCCCTCGTCGAGCAGACGCTTTATTTCGATATTATGCTATTAGAGATAACGAAGAGCATGGAAAAGTCTGCTCAGTAAGAGAAGATTTGGCCATTCAGCGAAGAGCCATAGATTTTGGGGAGAGGGGCAGGATGGGAGGGGCAGGATTATGCCCCCTTTTCCCGGAAAAAAAGCGTATCTATCCAGAATATGTGACCCTCATATTCCATTTGTTTATAATGCCTTTATCCAGCCTTGACAGATCCATAGCCCTGAGTATCCAATTTCCTTCCGCTGGTTGGCCTACGAAAGCCTGCAATTCTGGATCGATCTGCGAGTCATAGGTCTTGACCAGGTTATCCTGATCGAAGCCTCCTCTATCATGGATAATGGCAGTCTTTCCAGAAGGAGACAGTATTTCCACCCTCAAATCTCCAATGAAGGGATGAGTTATATCCACCATGGTCACAACTCTCTGGACGATTCCCTTCTTATCAAGATTCATCGCCACGCTAGCCCCTCTCGGATCATTATCTGGTATTAGCTCATTCGGCTCCAGATCCTTGCTCACTTCCATTTCAGAGGCTTCTTTCTCGATCTCAATTGACCATCTATTGAGGACGCCCTTGTCAATGGCTGCTACATCTGCTACGGTCAGTGACCACTCGCTATTGATTGGCGAACCTACCAGATCCCCTAAAGAAGGCAGCGAATTGGAGTCATATGTCTTTATCAGATTGCCTTCACCTCCTCCCTCGCGATTATGAATCATCGCTCTCTTACCGGATGGCGAGATGAGCTCCACCTTCAAGTCGCTGATATAGGAATGAGATATATCGAGGCTTAAATAGATCCTGGACGCCCTTCCTTCTTCAGAGATATTCAATGAGCTGCTCACTCCATGAACATCATTGTCAGGTATGGCAATAGATACATTTGCCTCCCCTTTAACCGTGTCGGAAGAGACCACCGGCCCCACAACAAAGGATATTACCTCTCCTGGTTCACTGATATCTGAAATTATAAAACCTGAATCGGAGCGATCCCATATCTTTGAAGATGGATTGGTATCATACGATAGGGCAACGCCATTGACCTTCTTGTATAGATCCGTTCCATCACCATAGTTGAGTCCCCTTTCAAGATGCAGACTGCCATCTCTCTGAAGCAGAGCACATTGAAAATGCTTGGATGGCGAACCCTCCTGCCACTCATTGGACCCAAGAATATCGCAGTGATAGATCGCCAGTCCACTGGAGGGAAGAGCCCTGTCCAGACCCATTTGAGAGCGGTTTTCCACCAGGAAGTACTCATTTGCCCTGTCAGTCGCGTATTTCATCACAGTTCGATAATCGCCATGCTTGGCTTCATACTTCCCTGGCTTATTGAGATCCACCACATTGTCACACCATCCTGCCAGGTTTCTAAAATAGGCACAAACAGGAGATGGCGTCTTCCAATCGTCCAGATGATCTCCAACGCTCATCAGGCAATATAAACCAAGTCCTGCGCTCTCAACAAGATCTTCATCCCTTCTCCCGTAATCATAGAGATCCGGGAAGCGACATAGCAGGTGTCCTGTCTCATGGCAGATGGTGCCTATTGCCAGATCGTCTTTGCTCGTTCCCAGATTGGAGAGCATGTACAAGTAGGTCTTGATATCGCCGAATTTCAGATCGATGTACGAGTTATGAGGATGAAGCTCGCCATCGTAAACGGCGTTTCCTGCATAAAGGAAGCTCAAAGCATCGATTAAGCCGACTCCCTTGGAGTCGAATCGGGATAGGTCTATACCCATGCCCACGACTGCATCCATGGCCTCCTCAACAAAGAGGTTGAAGTGATAATACATTTTGTTTTTTTTCAGTGTTATCGGCCCTATCACTTCGTTTGTATAATCGAGCTTTCCATTGGACATCTTAAGGTAATAATCCCGGACAGAGCAGAAGTTTCCACCCTCATTGTATCCTGTCTTATTGAGCATTTCTGATATATTGGCTGCAGAGACATTGATCTTTTCATCGGGGAACTCTACCAGGATTGTGAGACCCTTTATCTTTCCTTCATGAAGGAGCCTGCCTCTCAGCAGTCCATGCTGCTCGCCTATAGTTCGTGGCCGCTCGTCCATGGTTCGGGTAATTGGCGGCAGCATTCTGGCGTATTTGAGCTCGAATTTTCTCTGACGAACGGATGGATCCTCTCTCTCGTGCTTTTTTAATCCTTCTGGGGCGGGATTTGAAATAGGCACTCCACTTGATACCAGTTCTCCATTGACGAGAACGCTGTAGGTAAACAGGCCCAGCTTGCCATCATAGATCACCGTATAACCTTCAAGATTCTCGTATCTGACATAGAATTCATCTCCTGACATCCAAAGCTTTACAGCAGGCCCATTCTCTTGAGGAACCTCGACGACCCTTCCTTTAATTGCACTCATGTGTTCTCATCTCCATATTTGATCGATTAAAAAAAAGAAAATTTCGCTCATATTTTCAGCTTCAAGAGCTATCCGCTCAAGCTCGGTGGTTCTCTTTTCTCAAACCGTCTTTGCGCTTTCTCTCTCATAATCTCATCTGACTCTCTCAGATGAGGCTTGAGATTTCCAGGAGGCTCTTTTGTAATGGCAACTCCTGTGGAGATATATTTGCCATCGATAACCTCGGCATAGGTGAACAGACCAATCTCCTCATCGTAGATCGCTGCATAACCACCTTTGTTTTCATAGCGAGCATAAAACTCATCCCCGAAGACGGCTAGTTCAACTTCGGGTCCCTTTTCCTGTGGTATTTTTTTCAGATCTCCAATTAATGCAGACATCTAAATCGCCTCGCATCATTAGGCTCATTCAGATTGAGGAGATTATCCCATTCTCCTGCGAAAATATTGACGATATTTCTTGCTTTCGTCTCTCGTAGTAAGCCCTCTGGATTCTGGATTTTTAATAGCAGAATATTCTGCCAGTTAAAGATATAAGTACTATGCCATTCGCACCTATTAAACTTTCGTCCATTAAACAAGCGATTAGCCCAAGTTAATGGAGAAGAGCAAACCTCTCCAATTTAGAGAACCGACTATTGCTGCCAGAAATCCTCCAGGGTCATCTCCCTTTTCTTCTGCATCAACTGCAGCCCGGCAGCCTCCTGATCCCGCGCTGGCATTCTCTGGCGAAATGCTTGCAGGTTCTTTCTTTCCGGGCAGTACTGGCTGTCATAATAGGTCTGCCAGATATCATCTACATCCTGATCATTTGCCTTGGCACCCTCAGCATCCGCCCCTTTTTCTTCTTCTGATATCTTCAGGGCAGATTTCAATCTATCCAGAGTCTCATTCAATCCCGCCCCTTGAATTCGCATCATCCTGCCCTGCCGGAAGAATGCCGTCCAGCTCTCGCTGCCATTTCCCAGGACTATTATCGTGCCAGGATTCCGGCGGGCGAAGTGCTCGCTTGTGTGCTCCCCGATCCTGTGCCTGGGTTTCATATAGCCCCAGAGGACCCGGTCCCCCAATGGCCTGAGCCTGACAAATGCTTTCATCCTGTGCACCTCACTCATCACGGCATAGACCATCCTTCTCAGGCTCACAGCCTCAGGACTGGCCGAGACCTCCAGATCCATAGCGTTTAAGCCCTCCGTCCTTGCAAGCAGCCTTTCGTTCGATTTAGCATGCATGACCAGGTAGCGGCAATAGTCATCCGGCACCCTCATCCTGACCACATCTCCAGGGTGGTATCCCTCCAGCCGTTGATCTTCAAGAAGGGAGCTGCTCTCTTGATCACGACCCCCAGAGCCTCAAGCTCCCTTTTCGAGACGATATTCTTCCTCATTCTCAGGCCGACTATTCTCTTCGCGCTCCGTGGCCCGATGCCTGGCACCCGGATAAGCTCCCGGTAGGCGGCCGAGTTGGGATCCACCGGCGAATCCAATAGCTCCCTGGCTATGGCCAGCTTGGGATCGGAGTTGGATAGAAAGCCGTTCTCATCAAATGCCATGTGAATGTCAGCCGGAGGGAAACGGTAGATCCGGTAGAGCCAGTCCATCTGATAGAGGCGGTGCTCCCGCCAGAGGGGCTGGCCTTCTCGAGACTCAAATGCTGTTCCATTTTGGGGAGAAAAAGCGCTATAGTAAGCTCGCTTTACTCCAATATCTTTATACTCATATAGAATTCTTTTAAAGATGTCCTGATCGCTCTCTCCCGCAGCCCCCACCACCAATTGAGTGGTCTGGCCTGCGGGCAGATTCTCATCCGTTCTCAGGTCGCGAATGTATCTTTGCCTTTGCAGAATATCATTCTCATAGCTCTTGGTGGCACAGATCTCATTCAGCTGCGAGGCACTGGCAGCTTCCAGGTTTATGCTCACCCGGTCTGCCAGCTCCATAGCCTGCTGAATATGGGCCTTGGATGAGCCGGGCAGAATCTTGAGATGGATGTATCCCGGAAAGTCGTATTGCTTGCGCAACTTCTGCACAGTCTCCAGCATCCTCTCCATGATCAGATCCTCATCCCTGCCAGCGCCCGAACTGAGAAAGAGTCCTTCGATATAGTTGGAGCGATATAAGGAGAGGGTGATCCTGGCCAGCTCATCTGGAGTATAGGAGAAGGTTTGCACCTTGCGGCTGCAATTGGTGGCATTGATGCAGTAGTTGCATTGATGGCTGCAGTGGTTGGTGTAGAGGGTTTTGAAGAGGCTCACACACCTGCCATCCTGGGTGAAGGCATGACAGATTCCGGGCAGGGGCGATTCGCGAGGGGAATAGGTGGATGCGCACACATCATGCCGGGTTCCCTCTCCTAGGGTTGAGAGTTTCTTCGGATTGATATTCACGCCTGGCCCGAGGGAGTCAAAAGCGCAATCTTCAGCCAGGTGAGCTATCTTCTCCAGGGTGACCATTCAAATATAATTGGGCTTCATCGATTATAACCGATGTGCTTGCGAGGCGAAAGTGAGTGAAAGAGGCTATAAGGAGAGATAATCCTCCCTGGGCGGGCTGAAAGTATCCACAACCACTGTCGCCTCCAGAGCTCTGGCGCTGTGCAACACTCCTGGTGGAGCACAGTAGCTGTCCCCTGGCCCCAGCTCGAGGCTATTTCCGTCTAGTGTAATCTGAATTCTGCCCGAGACTACATAGCCCGCCTGGTCGTGAGGATGAGAATGCTCAGGGATCTGGACCCCGCTTTCCAGATCAAACCTGCAGATCATCAAAGCCTTTCCGCTGACAAGGGTGCGCCTTATGAGGCCTGGCAGCATCTGCACTCCAGGAGCCTCATTCAACCGATAGAACATTTTATTCATCTCAGAATAGGCTAAAGCAAAAAGTCCCAGTCATCGAGCAGTTGCCGCCTGGCGCTGCTTTGGCCTGGCAATCTCCTGCTCAGAGACCTCACCCCGGATAAACTGCTCCACCATCTCTTTGGCCAGCTCATCAGGATATTGCACTGGGGGGTGCTTCATGGTATAGGCGGATATGCCCAGCAGCGGCCCTCCAATCTTTCTATCCTTTGCCAGCTTGCAGATCCTTATGGCATCGATGGAACTTCCTCCGCTATTGGGAGAGTCCTCGACTGAGAGACGCAGCTCTAGATTTATTGGCGTATCTCCGAATATCCTGCCCTCCATTCTCAGGAAGCAGACCTTGTTGTCCTTCTGCCATGGCACATAGTCCGAGGGTCCGATATGAATGTCATCATCGCACAGTGGCGTGTCCAGGATGGACTGGACAGCTTCCGTCTTGGATATCTTCTTGGACTTGAGCCTCTCTCGATTGAGCATATTTAAAAAGTCGGTGTTGCCGCCTATGTTAAGCTGGTAAGTCCTGTCCATGATGCAGGCCCGGTCCTTGAAGAGCTGAGTGAGAGCACGGTGCACAATGGTTGCGCCGATCTGAGATTTTATGTCATCTCCCACTATTGGAATCCCTGCCACCTGGAACTTCTTTGCCCATTCGGGATTAGATGCGATGAATACGGGCATGCAGTTAACAAATCCCACCCCGGCATCTAAAGCTGCCTGAGCATAGAAGCGAGTGGCATTCTCCGAACCTACGGGCATGTAGTTTACCAGGACGTCGGCACCGCTGTCGACGAGCTCCCGGGTTACATCCACCGGCTCGGCATCAGCCACAACGAACCTCCTCTCCTCAGGATAGTTTTCCATGTGAGGTGCAACGCCGTCAAAAACAGGTCCCATCTTGACCTCAACATTTTTTTGGGGAATATCAGAGTAGAAGATATTGGTGCAGTTGGGCTTGGCAAATATAGCCTGGCTCACATCCTTCCCTACCTTTCGAGCATCTATGTCAAAGGCAGCGACAACATCAATGTCACCAGCTCTATAGCCGTTGATATCATAATGCATCAGCCCAATACAACTTTCTTTATCAACATGTTTATAATATTCAATTCCCTGAACTAGGGAGCTTGCGCAGTTTCCTATGCCCGCGATTGCCAACCTTATCTTCTTCAAACTCTTTTCCCCTCCTGGGTCATGTGAAGCCTGGAGACCTGAGTTAGGATTCGGAGCTTCGTATAAAGGCAAGACATATATAACGTTATAGGCTTCGG
>DAIO01000148.1:15458-24627 GCA_002498745.1 Methanosaeta sp. UBA533
TATAGGGATGCCGTCATGGAACGCAGAGTTTCGCTTATCTGCTCCTCCAGCTTTTCCCTGCCCTGAATGCTATCCTCATACTCAATGCTTTGTGTTTTAGGAATATCAATCAGGTATTTTGAGCCTTGCGGGTGGATGAGGATGGTATCCTTGCCCAGAGTATGAGCGATGCCTAAGGCGTACATGACCTGGGGATCTGCTCCCGTCAGGTCGGCAATAATCAAGGCCGCTTGATTGATAGAGCGCCATAAATCCCGGACGGCAGACTTTCCGCTTCTGATGTCCTCAGTCTCATCGCCTGCCAGCCCGCTGGCACCGATCGCCCTGAGGATCGAATCTGCATTCATTCTTGCCGCTTCATCCCCAGCTAGCAACAATAGAAGGCTTCCTGGCTGTACCGGTTGGGTGGCCTGCCCAAATATGGGACGGGTGCGTATCAAGTTTAAAAGCTGGGCCAGCCTCAGAAACTCTGCATCAAGGTGCTTTGAGGCGATCTCCTGCAATGAGCTTTTCCTTTCCTCTTTGCTCTTCTCCAGCAGATCAGCTGGAAGCTGGATCACAAAAGCATCATCAAAATCAAATTCCCACCTAGCGTTGCTGGCTACTTTCTGGAGGGTCAATGATTTATCTGGTCTATTGTAGTAGCCTGTAATCCTGTTCTCCATTCTTAACTGACCCAGGATGTAAAGCCACTGAGCTTCAAGGATGAAAATCATGCTGCATGGCAGCTGAATTCTGGCTATTCCCTTCTGGAGATGGCGTTCATCGACCAGGCGATCGACGATGGCCATAAACTCCTCTGCAATCCTGTCCACTCTCTCCCTGAGTTCTGGAGGCATATCACCGCTCATAATCCTGGTAGCTTCGAATGGCATAGAAGACAATTCAATCACCGACTTAAAGTAGGTTTCCAATAAAATGAGAATATCATGAAAAGGAGCTTAATGTGGTCTGGCGGCTCTTTAACTCCTCCCGGAGAAGATCGCTCTGACGGATAAACCTCTTTACCGGAAGCTCAAGCTTTGTGGATATGTATCCAAGAGCAGCCCTCATGTCCTCAAACTCAAGAGGCTTCTGGTGCATTGCATTTCTCACATTCTCCCGAACATTGAAGACTCCCAGGGGCACATAACCGGCATAGGCTTCTCTGAGGATTATAGCCCCTGCCTGCCTTCTCTCCCTCTCCAGAGCCTCCAGGACCGCCATCTTGCAGGAATAATAGCATCCTCCCACCCGGGAGTATCCCTTCTTGCCGGCATTTGTCTCAAAATCGGAGAATATCAGCTCCTCGTTTCCCATGATGCGCAGGAATGCCTCCATCCACTCATACTGCCAGGCAGTGGGGAGGAGAAGAACGGCATAGTAGTTGTTGAGGCTGGCAAACTCCCTTATCTGGCAGCAGTCGATTATATCATAATCCCTCACCTTTTGAAGAAGACGATTGCCAAGGGTGCTGTCACAGGCGGTGATTGACCAGCGGGTGGGAACCAACCTCCTTTTCTTTTTCATGCCCATTGCACCCACTGAGAAGGCCTTCTGGATGTTGGAGAAGGGAAGGCCACGCTGGTGAAGATCTTCCACCGCATCCGCCGCCTTCAGATCCCCATCGAAGTAAACCTTCTCCAGATCTCGATCCCACCTTGAGTTGCCGATCTCAAACCTCTCCAGAGGAGCACTGGGGCCAAAGGGCGTATGCACATCGTCAAAGGACATACCTTTGGGGGCCTGAATGAACTGGGCCTCGCTCTCAATGGATGAACTGGAGAGGGAGATGTCGCGAAGCTTCTCTATAAAGCGATTCTCAATATCAGTGACCTTGACAGATCTCTTGCCCCTTATCAGGTTCAGCCGGTACCTTATGATCTCCTCCTGGGTTTTATTCTCCGGTATCCATGATTCGGGGTGGTCCATGACCATGGTATCCCCATGCAGGGGAGCAATCATAGGTCCGGCGAGTACCTTAGGATAATTCCAGCTGCCTATGAAGACGGAAGGTGGGGTGCTGCCATCCAGCTCCTTTCCTACCTCCTGGGAAGGGATATACATGCTGGCGGTCAACTTCTTTAGATAGGCTTCCTTGCCCTTGATCACAAAGGTCTGTTTTCTGTGATGTGAATAAAAATGTGATGGATGCAGAGTGAATGTGTTTTGAAATGAAGAAATATATTTTATCTGGACAGTTATCTATTTACATTCATAGCGTAAATGAATTGCAGAGATGATCCTTTATGAAATGGACTCTATTGGCAATGGCAATGCTCATGCTCCTTTGCACCGCATCGCTGGGTCAAATGACACCTTACTCCACCACCACAACTGGTGGCGCACCTACTCCGTCCACGCCCACCAGTCCTGAATCCATGGGGCTGGAGATACCGAAAACGATCACGACATCTGGACAGTCTCCCTCTGTGCAGGAAAGCGGCCAGACCATAATAAGGTCAACCGAAGAGGCAGCCTATTCCTCCGCTCCTGAGAGCTTGAAATCGACCTCATCCAGTCCGATCTCCACCAAGGCGACCTATCCTCAGGCGACCTATCCACCTGGAGGAATGTCTCAGAATAGCCTTTATATCTCGTATGCATCCCAGACCGTCGCGGGCTGCAATCTCTATGCCAACCTGCCCTTATGGATGCAGATCTCGGGAAAGGGAAACATCTGGTTTTATGAGTGGTATCCCTCTGGATCGCTGGACACAAATTATGCCGGAAACGTCTACTATCCAGGCTGGTATAAGAGATGGTTCTACGCCGATGTCCCTGGATGGCACATCCTCCAGTATTACTGCAATGGCTGGAGCAATTACGCTTATATATATGTCAACGGTCCCAGCTACTGGGTTGATCCGAGTCCTGCCCCCAGTCCTATGCCCTATCCTTATCCATATCCCTACCCATATTATTACTCATATGATGATGGGCCGATGATATACACCTATAGCTATCCGTCTTCCTCCCAGGGCCAGCCATACAATCCCTACGAATAAACCAGTAGCAAGAGATTGTGAATCTGGTTGGGCCAAATTTTTTTGGGTATTAGGATGCTTATTCGATCTCGACCAATCCTGCTCGCATAATCTTAATCTGATGGTCTCATCCGGATCCTATTCGGATAATGCTATCATGCTCACGATTACTTATTCATGATTACTTATTTATCTGCAAAGACATATTAACTGATGGTTAGTGATTTTATGAGTCTCGAACATGTGACAGGCAAGGATAAGGGCAAGATCATGCTTTATGCACTGAGCACCTGCATCTGGTGCAAGAAGACCAAGGAATTCCTGTCCTCAGTGGGAGTCGCCTTCGACTATATTTACGTGGATCTTTTAAAAGGGGAGGAGAGGGCAAAGGCTATCGCAAGTGTCAAGCGATTTAATCCCAGCACCTCATTTCCCACTCTTGTGGTCAGCGATAAGGCGATCATCGGCTTCAGGGAGAAAGAGATCAAGGAGGCTTTGGGCTTATGAAGAATGATATTCCAGAACCGATTCAAGAGGAGGTCGACCGGATGTACGCCCGTTTAGCAAAGGATGCAAAGCAGGGAGGATATTACCTCAATCCGGATATCGATTTCGTCAAAGGCCTTATCAATGGATTAATTGTTAACGAGCGCCGTTACGGCTACCAAGCCTGCCCCTGTCGTCTGGCAGCAGATGACAAGTTCGAGGATCTGGATATAATCTGCCCCTGCAACTATAGGGATGCAGATATCACAGAATCTGGGGCCTGCTACTGCGCCCTATATGTCTCAAAAGCCGTGATTGAGGGCAAGCGAGAGCTGAGCTCAATCCCGGAGAGAAGGCCTCCCCTGGAAGAAAGGCAAAAATTGCAGTCACCTGGATCCAGTGCAGCTATCCTGGGCCAGAAGCTCTCAGTTCCCGTCTGGAGGTGCGTTGTCTGCGGCTATCTATGCGGCAGAGATGGCCCTCCAGAGGTCTGTCCCATCTGCAAAGCAGGCAAAGAGAGGTTTGAGCGATTCATTTAGAGCGGATCAGGGCCATTTAAAGCAATCAAATCATAAGGGGGGTTTTCATGGCTGAAGAAAGAAGAACTGAGCTGAAGGTGGAAGGAATGATGTGCGCCGCCTGCACATCAGCTATTGAGAAAGCCCTCCAGAACCTGGATGGCGTCTCCTGGGTTCAGGTCAATCTGGGAGGAGAGACGGCAACGGTAACGTATGATCCCAGTAAAATCAAGCTCGTTGATATCGAAAAAGCAATTCGAGATCTAGGTTACGATGTTATCGATCAGCAGATTGTGCTCAAGATAGGGGGCATGGCCTGTGCCATGTGCGTGGGAGCCATAGAAGCGGCCCTGGGAGAGCTGGATGGTGTGGTTGAGGTGCGGGTAAACCTGGCGGCAGAGAAGGCCTATGTTACCTACAATCCCCGGATGGTCGGACTGGAGGATATGAAGAAGGCCATCCTTGACTCTGGCTACCAGTTCATAGGAGTTGCCGGAGAGGAGACGGAGGAGGCAGCGGAAAAGGAAAGGGAGCTGCGAGAGAAGGACCTTTCTGATAAGAAGCGGCGGATCATCATCGGCTTTGCAGCCAGCATTCTTCTCATGGCCATGATGTACATTCCTCTCCACCAGATCATTCCCACAGGTATCCACACTGCAGTCCCAAACTTCATGAGCTTGCTCATGCTGGTGGTATCCCTTCCCGTCTTCGTCTATGTCAGCCATCCCATTTTCAGGGCGGCCACTAGAGCTCTGAGAAACAGGACACTGGACATGGATGTCATGTACGGCATGGGCATTGGCGTGGCTTATGCCTCCAGCATCCTGGGGACCTTTGGGATCGTTCTCACCCCGGATTTCATGTTCTATGAGACGGCGGTAATGCTCGCCACCTTCCTGACACTGGGCCGCTACCTGGAGGCCAACGCCAAAGGCCGCACATCCGAGGCCATCCAAAAGCTGGTTGGGCTGCAGCCGAGGCAGGCCACTGTCTTAAGAGATGGACGGCAGATCGAGGTGGCCGCAGAGGAGGTTATGGTTGACGATCTCGTCCTGGTCCGGCCAGGGGAGAAGGTTCCGGCAGACGGCCTGGTGGTGGAGGGAGAAAGCTATGTGGATGAGTCCATGATCACCGGAGAGCCAGTTCCCGCTTTCAAGGCCGCCGGCGAGAAGGTGGTAGGTGGGACCATGAACAAGAATGGTTCATTGACCTTCAAGGCCACCAGGGTAGGAAAGGATACCGTACTGGCAGGGATCATAGCACTGGTCCAGGAGGCGCAGGGCTCAAGGCCCGCTATGCAGAGGATTGCAGACCGTATAGTGGCCTACTTTATTCCCACCATTCTGGCAATCGCTGCTGCGGCCTTTATCTACTGGTATTTCGTAGCCCACAATACCCTCCTCTTCTCTCTGACTGCGCTCATTTCCGTGCTGGTGGTGGCCTGTCCCTGTGCCCTGGGGCTGGCCTCACCCACTGCTATAACCGTAGGCATTGGAAGAGGAGCGGAATTGGGTATTCTGGTCAAGAGCGGCGAGGCTTTAGAGGCGGCAGAGAGGCTCGATGTGGTGGCCTTTGACAAGACCGGGACACTGACCATTGGCCGGCCGGATGTGGTCGACCTTTTCCCCTGGGGAATGGATGAGAGAGAGCTCCTGCGCCTGGCGGCGTCGGCGGAAAAGCCCTCCGAACATCCCCTGGCCGAGGCGGTGGTGCGCCGGGCCGAGGGGGAAGGAGTTGATCTCGTTGCTGCTGAGCAGTTCGAGGCCTTTCCCGGAAAGGGGGTCGTTGCCCGCATCGCCGGGATGAGCGTGGCTGCAGGAAACAGGATTCTCTTCGGGGAAATGAATATCGCTATGCCTGATGATTTCCTCGGTAAGGCCTCAGGCTACGAGGAGGAGGGAATGACGGCCATGATGGTGGCTGTGGACGGAAAGGCGGCGGGAGTTTTAGCCATATCCGACAGGCTCAAGGATTCGGCTGCTTCTGCAGTCGAAGAGCTGAAAAAGATGAATCTTGAGGTGGTGATGATCACCGGCGATAATCCTCGCAGCGCAAGCAGAGTGGCGGAGAAGATAGGCATTCGAAAAACCCTATCCGAGGTTCTACCCGAGGAGAAGGCCCATGAGGTCAGAAGACTGAAGGAGGCGGGCAGCCGGGTGGGCTTTGTGGGGGATGGCATCAATGATGCTCCCGCTCTTGCAGAGGCTGATGTGGGGATTGCCATTGGAAGCGGCACGGATGTTGCCATTGAGACCGGGGATATCGTCTTGATGAAAGACGACCTTCTGGATGCGGTGGCTGCTATTCAGCTCAGCCGCAAGGTCATCTCCCGGATTAAGCTGAACATATTCTGGGCATTCGCCTACAATGCCCTGCTGGTTCCTGTGGCTGCGGGGGTTCTCTATCCGCTCTATGGCATCACCTTCCGGCCGGAGCTGGCAGGACTTGCCATGGCCCTGAGCTCTGTGACCGTGGTCACCCTCTCTCTGCTGCTCAAGAGATATATACCGCCAGCAACGAAAAAGAAAGCAATCAGGAATATAGGCACTGGTGGATGAAGAAGATGGCAATAGACCCGATATGCAAGATGACCGTCGACGAGAAGACGGCGAAGTTCAAGAGCGAGTACAAGGGCAAGACCTACTACTTCTGCGCTCCGGGGTGCAAGAAGGCCTTTGACGAGAATCCAGAGAAGTATCTGGGCGAAGAGACCGTCAAGGGTGAAGGCGGCGGGATCAGGTGACGGATGAAGTGCATTTTTTTTGCTGGATAAATCTAGTTCTTGGGTTCTCTTTCACTGAATGCCTCTAAAAATTCATCTCTTGTTATTCCGGCTTGTCTTCTCATGGAAATGTGATTGCCTTCTCGGATTACTGCAAATCCCAATGCCTCCAGGGTCTTTATCACATTTCTTTTCGGCACATCCCGGGGGAACTTGGTCACACTACCACTTCAGCCACAAAGGTCTCACTAATTCCGTCTATCTCTATGGATTCCCGGCCAAATGTCTCGATGTGGAATTGAATAGCAGACTTGACATCGGCAAGGGCTTCTTCATATGTATCGCCCTCTCCAACTACAATACCCTTGATGCCGATAGGATAGGCAACATAACCGTCCGAATGCTTTTCTATTATTATCTTTATCGGCTGCATCTGTCATGTAGGTTGCATTCTTAGAAAATAAAACTATGCCCACTTTTGGTGGCCAGGAAGGCGTGGGCCTTGTCGTCATTTAAGCTTAGTCTCTTTGATTCTTTTGCCCCACGTTTTCATAGGGAGATACGGCTTTAGCCAGTGGGCATGTGCATGGATGTATTCACCTAGACCTCTCTCTCCTTCTCCGCCAGGCCCAGGACATTCAACAGTCCCAGGAGGTTCTCCCTGGATAATGATCCGTCCGAGACCTTCTTCAGAACCTCTTTGGCATTGAAGGCCACCCCCAGGCCGGCATTCTTGATCATCAGGCAGTCGTTGGCCCCGTCTCCCACTGCGACGATGTTGTCCGGGCTGATCTTCTCCCTCCCGGCAAGATCATAGATGATCCGTCCCTTGGCCTCGGCGTCGATGATCTCCCCTTTGATCTCCCCGGTGAGAAATCCATCTTTGATCTCCAGATCGTTGGCAAAAGTATAGTCGAATCCCAGGCGCTCCTTGAGCACATCCGTAAAGTAAGTGAATCCGCCGCTGATCAAGGCGATCTTGTATCCAACCTGCTTTAAATGGTGGATGAGCTCCTCTGAGCCGGGCGTAAGCTGAAGGTCAGCGGCGATCTCCTGCAGGGTGGATAGGGGCATTCCCTTCAAGAGGCGCACCCTCTGGCGGAGGGATTCTTTGAAGTCCATCTCGCCGTTCATCGCCCGGTCGGTGATCGCTTTGACCTGCTCGTCAACCCCGGCAAAGCTGGCCAGGCGGTTGATGATCTCGAAGTCCACTATGGTCATGTCCATATCAAAAACGATGAGCCTCTTCTCTTTTCGGGAGCGGCCCAGGTCCTGTATCACCACATCCAGACCCTGGCCTTCGCACTCCTTCTTAAGCTGTGACCGGCAGTCGTCCGCACTGCAGTTGGCAAAGTCCATCAGAAACTCGATGGAGATGAGCTCCCCTCGGGCGGTAACCGAGGCCCTCTCCAGGTTGACACCATTCCTGGCGGCCACCTCCGCTACGTCGCGAATGATCCCCGGCCTGTCTTTGGCGAGAATGGTGACGATATACAGCTCTTTTGCGGTCTGGCGCCAGCCCTGATGCTTCTCCAGGGGGAGGAAGGAGAAGTCGATGGCCAGGCTCTCTGCATTATCCCGGTACCATTTTTCCAGCTTCTGCGGGGTGACTTTTGCTGATTGGAAATCGGCAACCACTGTCATGACGCTGATTCCCTGCATCACCTTCTGATCCATGTCCACGATGTTGACGTTTTGCATAGCAGGCTCGCTCAGAATGTCGCGTATGAGCCCGGGTCTGTCCCGGCCCATGAAAGATATGACCCAGAGATCGTCTGTCAGAAGGCACAGTCCCCCTTTGTCGGTGGTTGCATTGCTATCACACTCGTCCTCTCAAGCCTGCATCTCAAGCCTAAATACCTTTTCGGATAGAAGGGGGCGAAGGAGGGGAGTTGAGACATTGCATGGAAAAGAATGAAAAATCTTATCGATTCACTCATTTGCGATCTTTTTTAAGAGCCAGCCCATGTTCTGCCCCAGGGTCCGCATGGTCGCCAGCCCCTCTTGGTCCCTCTCCACATCCCTCTCCTCCAGGCCCATGCCTATGTTCCAGTAGCTTGACCCGGCGATGATCATCTGGCTGATCAGGAAAAGGTGGTTGATGGAGTCGAAGACGTGGATCGCCCCTGCCCGGCGAACGGCCACCACCGCCGCCCCAACCTTACGCTTGAACATATATCCATTGGCCATGGCCACAAAACCGGCCCGATCGATGAGGGCCTTGGTCTCGGGAGTGAGATCGGCAAAATGGGTGGGCGAGCCGATTATGATGCCGTCCGCTGCAGCCATCTTCTCGATGCACTGATTTATCATGTCCTTGTCCTGAATGCACCGGCCGTTCTTCTTCTCTGTGCATTTGAAGCAGGCTTTGCAGCCGCTCAAAGGGCCTATAAGGTGCACCAGCTCCGTCTCAATCCCCTGGCTCTCCAGCTCCTCCAGGACCGCTGCCAGGAGGGTGGCGGTGTTTCCATCCCGTC
>DAIO01000148.1:24643-30940 GCA_002498745.1 Methanosaeta sp. UBA533
TCCTGCCCAGACCTATCCTCTCCCCATAGTCCATCTGAATGTTGCCCAGAGTGCTCTCCCAGATCCCCAGGAACTTATCCTCGCCCGGCTCAAGATTCCTCTCCAAAAGGGTATTTTTCAGGCCAGCCTGCCGGTTTACCAGGTCATAGCTGGCCTGATCTATGGCTACTGGATCCTTTGAGGCCAGGATGCCGATGTCCGGCACAATGGGGGTGTCGCTCCAGGGCACACAGTCGCAGTCAGGGGTGATGTTGAGAAGGAAATTGAAGAATCCCACCTTGCCCTCCTTTCCGGTCACTGCCCCCAGGGCATACTCTACCATCCTCTCCATGAATGGCGGCACCTCCACAATCCAGTCGAAGTCCAGGGCATGAGCAGGGCAGAGGCGCAGGCACTTACCGCAGCCGGTGCACAGGCTGTAGTCGATCTGGGTTATCTTCTTTTTCACAGTGATGGCCTGGTTGGGGCAGCCTTCTGCACAGGCCCGGCAGCCTTCACATAGCTCGGCATTGAATATGGGCCGGGCGGAATGCTGGTCCGATTTCCCGAGGGCGGGGGCACAGCCCATCCCCAGGTTCTTGATCGCCCCTCCAAAGCCGGCGGGCAGGTGGCCCTTGAAGTGGGATACCACTATCATGCTCTGGGCGGAGGCGATCTCACCGGCAATTTTTACCCGCTGGAAGTGCTTTCCGGAGATGGCCACCTCCCGGTAGTTGTCTCCCTGCAGGCCATCGGCGATGATCACCGGCGCTCCGGCCACCGTCCGGCCAAAGCCGTGCTCCTCTGCGGTCTGCAGGTGGCGGACGGCATTGGAGCGGCTGCCTCCGTAAAGGGTATTGGTGTCGGTGAGAAAAGGCTGTCCTCCTGCAGATCTGATCCTATCGGCTATGGGCCGGACCAGGACGGGATTCACATAAGAGCTGTTTCCCTGCTCTCCGAAATGAATCTTGATCGCTGTCAGGTCTCCTTTCTTTATGATATAAGGAAATCCTGCTGCGTCAAAGAGCCGCTGGACCTTGTTTTGCAGATTGTCCTCCGGGCTTCTTGCTCTGACCCCGGCAAAAAAGACTGTGCTTTTCAATTCCTGCCACCACCAGATTAGTATGGTAATATGCTGGCAGTAGAAGAATTTGGTGGTGGGGAAGAGAGGTGGGTTTTTTTGCTTTCTTATAGCAGCGTCATCAGCGGCGTCATTTCATCTTTTATTCAGGTCCAATCTCTTTGCCAGGTACGATCGCCTGTGAGTTCCAAATAGAAATCGTTGCCTCTGATGCTGAAAAGCAGCCGATCATTGGCAATCCTCTTTCTGGGAGAGAAGAACATTATAGCTCATCCTCTTCGAACCCCAGATCGCTCATAAGCTTGCTCAAGGGTATTGCTTTCCCCTCTTCATATTGCCTGTCGGCGGATTCGAGCACCTTCATGAAGATAGGATCCCCAAGGATATCTTCCGTCTCATAATCGCTGGCATTCTTATGCATTCCTGCAGCGGATCCTGCAGGCCTAAACAGTCATTCTTCTTCCCATGCTCTTCTCCTCTACAGAAACGTTTTCATGAGGTATAAGTTTTTGGATCTAGAGTCATGCGATCCTTTTCAATCGTCCTAGCACGATAGAAAGGAAATCAAATCAGCACTGGTTTCACGTCAAGTACTCAATGTCAGATAAAGCGTAAAAATTTGACTCTAGTGTCTCGTCAACAATGAAGTGTCATAAAATATATTAGCTCATATCTACTCTTGATGACCAGGATATGAAAAAATATGTCGTAATGCAACCGAATGCGAGCGCGAAACTGTCGACAATCTTGCATCCAAGAGATATCCTGCTGCATCAAAGAGCTGCGGGACCTTGTTTTGCAGATTGTCCTCACGTATCCTCGCTCTGATCCGGCAAAAAAGACTGTGCTTTTCAATTCCTGCCACCACCAGATTGGTATGTGGTATTATGCCGATAGAACTCTACGGTTATGATCCGCAACCATTGGTCATACCAGTATCTAGTGACCATTTAATACAACGGGAATGCAGAGTGTCACGAATTCCCCATTCTTTAGGGTGGGGTGGCCACGCAGTTTGATTTTATCCTAACCTGAAACTTTTTTTAATGAAGGCCCATTGTGGTCCCTTCTCCGTTCTTTCGACCCAAGCATTTTTATTGGAAAAGAATCATCCAGATATTTGATGTCTTATGAAATCCTAAATTGGTGTAAGCGATGATCAAAATAATACATACTGCTGACACCCATCTGGGAAAGAATTTCGGCGAATCCCTTGGTGAGAAAGGCAAAGAATATAGAATCCAGCTACTTAAATCACTGGAAAATATAATAAACCTTGCAATAAATGAGAACGCATCTCTTCTTATCATCGCAGGTGATCTTTTCGATTCCAATCAGGTCCACGATATTATTATCCGAAAAGTGTCATCTGGTTTTGAAAAATTGCATGCCAAAGGAATCGCAGTATGTATCTTGCCTGGAACTCATGATCCATATAACGACAAATCCATATATCGTTTCGTGAACTTCCCTCCTAATGTCTCCGTATTTACGGATGAACATAATAAAGAGACCTATGAGAATCTTGGTTTGACAGTTTATGGCAAAGCCTTTGATGGCAAGCAAATCGGTAAAAGCCCTTTGCTAGGATTATCGGTGTCCGATGAGTCAAAATATAATATAGGCATTGCACATTGTTCCGTCAGAATCGAAGGCCTTGTTGAAAAGGATGCAATGATCCTCGATAAGAATGAGATTGAAGGATCGGGGCTTGACTATCTTGCTCTGGGACACTGGCATTCGTTTCGAGATCTTAGCCAAGGAAATACAAAGGCATTTTACAGCGGTTCGCCTGAGCCGATATCCATGAACCAAACGGGGAGCGGAAATGTGGCTATGGTCACGATTTATGAGAAAGGAAACATCAAAGTCGAACCTATTCATGTAGGAACAAAGCGGTTTGATCAAATAGACATAGATGTTGGCTCAGTCAGATCTATCAATGATATGATAAATACTATCGAAGCAAAATCCGATCCAAACTTAATTCTTAAAGTAACATTGTCAGGGCTATCCAACATGGATTATACATATAGCCCAAAGGATATTGAGGAGGACCTGAGCAGAAAGTTCTTTTATCTCAGGATTTTGGATCGATCACATATCTCTCCAGAGGAAATAAAGGTCGATGAGTTCCCAGAAGAGACAGTAACAGGCCGATTTATAAGAACTATGAAGCAGAAAATCGAGTCTGCTTCAGATGAAGAGGATAAATGGGTATGCGAAGAGGCCTTAAAATTAGGATTTGCCATACTCCAAGGGAACACCCAAGTGATTGAATGATACTGACAAGTGTAACAGTCAAGGGATTTAGAGCTATATCACAAGAGAGAACTGTAGACTTTTCATCTGGGCTGAATATTATCAGGGGTGACGATAATGAAGCCGGCAAATCATCTTTGCGAATGGCTATAACGATGGCCTTGTATCAAGATCCAACTACATCACGGGATGATGTGCTTGCCCTAACTAGCTGGGGCAGAGCTGACCCCTGGGAAGTGTCTATTGAATTCCAAGCAGAATCAAAATCGTATCGTTTGCGCAAAAGCTTGAAAGATAAAGCATGTGAGCTCGTATGCATAAGTGAATGCTCCGATCCGCCGATCACAAAGAACAGCGCAATTAAATCCAAGGTAGCGGAACTCACTGGCTGCCCGTCGGAAATTTTTTTCAATAGTACAGCATGTATAGGCCAGGACCAAGTAATCACGATAATTCCTGTAGATCTGACACGCTCTCAAAATTTAAAGACAAAAGGTGACATAACCCGAAGATTACAGTCAACATTGAGTGGATCAATATTATGTGGGTCAAAAGAGGTGAATGTCCCGTTTATTATTTCAAGATTGAATGAAAAAACGAATCGCAAGGATGCAAAAGGACCGTATATGCATCTGCAGATGATCGACACTCGCCTAAAAAGCCTTCAAACGGAGAAATCAAATCTTGAGATACAAGTCGTTACCCTAATGGAAAAAAGAAAGGAATTGGATAGACTAAAAGAAAAAGTAAAACAAATGAGTCGTGATTTGCCTCCGAAACAAGAGCTTTTCGAAAAGAATAAAAGCATTTCAGAACTCGAAAAGGATATAGAGCGCATCAAATCCCAATATACTAATTTCAGCAGAGCTAGAGATCTTAGATCAACCTTAGACAACCTGGATAGGGATTTGAACAGATTCTCTGCATTCATCCAGGCAGAACAGAAGATTGTGCAGATCAAGTCCGCCCAGACAGAACTTAAGGATATGGAAAAGCATCTATCTGACTTGCATAAAGATATGATCATTCTCGAAGCACAAAGACCTTCTAATTGGCTACTCATTTCAGGATTGGGGCTGATAGCAGCCGGTCTGGTTGGCCTCATCGAAAGCGCATATTTTGGAGCTCTGGTAGCTCTTGGATTGCTGTTTCTAGCGTACTGGCTGGCTTCCTATTCTGCCTGCCGAAAGAATGAAAGGTCTATCACCGATAAGATCATGGAGCTTGATGAGCAAGCACTTGCTAAAGGGCAGGCACAAAAGAATCTCTTGGATTCTCTTGGATTCGAAGAATACAGTCAATGCCTGAGACAATACGAGGAGTATTTGAGCAAGAGAGACGATAGACAACAAATATCAGATCAAATCAAGGGAATAATCGGTGAAAAAAGCTGGGCGCAGTACCGGCAGGAGAATGCAGAGCTGGACGTTCAGATGAGTTCCAAATTAAAGGAACTTGAACAGCTGAAATCCTTCAAGTATGAACCACTCGAATTGCAGAAACTAGCGTTGGAGGTCATTGATTTGAAGGGACGGCTCGAATCATTGGAGAAAGAAAAAGGTGCTCTCGAGAAGTTCCTGGAATATACCGGCACAGATACAGACAACCTTGCGAATATAGAAGATGAATTAATATTTTTGGAGCAGGAGAGGTCATACTGGGAGAGAAAGAATGGCTCCTCGCTGTTTCATGTGGGTAAATTGAATTTGAGTTTCCCGGTCCTAAGATAAATAGTAGTAATGAAATTTTTTGTTGATCGGAAACCTCTGGCGCTGTCCTTTGCAGCCTGAATCAGACTATTTGTTCCTTCCAGGATACCATTATCGATTTTTGTTTTAATATAATTAGTCACGCCATTCCAGTGATTCTTTATCATTTTAGCGCATTCGATCACAGGATCGAGTCTGCTATGCGTAGCCCAATAATACCAGCGTTTGAGGTAGTCCTCGGCGGATTTCCGATATTCGTAGCTCCAAAAGTCGCGAAGGGCTAATTTAATATTATAAGCTCTCATCGTTTTTAATCGGATACTTTTTAGTGGCGTTAGCATCTTATTCTGATTGGCGGTGAGGTTCTCGGGATTTTTGAGCCAGATATATCTCGTCCTTTTCAGCAAAGCATTATGTGATTGTTCTTCACGTCTGACTTTATCAACGGCTTCATTCATCAATTTCATAACATGGAATTTATCAAACGTTATTGCTGCATTAGGAAAACTATTTTCTATGCCAGATATAAAAGCTGGTGACATATCGCAACAGAAATTTTCAATATTTTCGCTAGATCCGTTATGCTGCTCTAGATCATCTTTAAACGATTCGATCGTTGAGGCATCTTTTCCTTCGCATACATGGATAACCCTCGACTCGTCAAGATCTATAAACACTGAAACATATTTATGTCCTTTAGCTCTTGAGGTCTCATCAACTCCGATTGATTTGACCATTGAAAAGTCCTCATTGGATCTAGCTTCAGCGACATAATATTGCAGGACTCTCCATATTCGAGTATCATGTTCATCAATCATTTCAGCAATAGCAGTGACAGTCATGTACTGAGCCATAAGGACTATCAGAGAATCCATAAGCAAGGTGAAACCGCTGCCTTTTCTTGCCCAGGGAACCTTTGACTGCTTCACTCCGCAGTCTTCACAGCTAGTGCGAGGGACACGACAGTGGATATAGGTTTTAAACTGAAAGAAGTTCAGATGTCGCCAGGTTCTTTCGATAGTATCATGCACGCTGCAACCTGGATTGCCGCATTTCGCACAAGGAAATTTGCTGCCTGGTTCGAAGTCAACGTGTATATCAAGTTGCTTTCCTTCGGCACTGAAATCTATCGTCTTGATGTACCAAGGATCTTCAAGATTCAATGCTATCTTAAATAGGGCTTCCTGGGAGATTGTCACGGCTAATTTTCTAGCATGAGTTGCTATAAAGACTTAACCAGCTACCCACAGAGAATAGCGAGGAGCC
>DAIO01000021.1:0-2766 GCA_002498745.1 Methanosaeta sp. UBA533
CAGACCATCGAGGTCTCTAAGGAGCCGGTTCCAGTTGTCTAGGCTCGGTATTCACATATCCGGCGTTCTAGCCGAAGGCGGCATCGGCAGTCCCTCTGCAATCCATCCCATCATAAAAGCAGTGGCTGCATCGGATGCGTAAGCCTTCCAGGCATCTCACTCTTTTCTTTTTTTGCCTTTATTCTTCCTTTGGATTCCGGTAGGAGAAGGCAGCATGCAGGGCAATGCCGTCCCTTTACTTGTGAGGATTGAGATTTCGATATTCTATCACCAGACTTCTTGATCTACTCCTTTCTTTTCCTCTTAATCTCTTCGAGGATCTCATCAAGGCTCTGGTCCAGCCATCCCGCCCTCTCCTTCGTATAGTCGCCGCTCCCTAGATCAAAGCTCTGCAAGAACCTGGCCATATCCACAGGCCCCAGGGCTTCAGCTAGAGCATCTATCCCCAGCTTCCTGATCTCATTGATGCTTCTGACATCTACTTTAGAGGACATCTAACAACCACCTTGCAGGGTTCATGACTATGACTTTGATGTCCGCGCTCATCCTAATCGCTGCTCTCAAGATCTCATCATCCGTGGTCAGCATAACATCCGCTGATCTCTCCGCACAGGCCAGATGCAAAGCATCCATGGGCTTTAGCCCTTGCATCTCGATCTCCCGGGCTCTGGAGACGATAGACTCATCCACAATGGTCTTTTCTCTTGATATCGAGGCAATTTGTTCCACTTTGCTTCGCCTCTCGGCATCTGGTATTCTGGAGATTTCGTAATCTATGGCTTCGCTGCCTATGAGAGTCCACTCCAAGAGGCACCTCTTTAAGATGGCCAGGACTGCTTCTGATTCCATCCTGATTATCTCTTCGGTTTGGTCATCAAAAGGCCGGTTGATGCAGCAGACGTCCAGGTAGATTTTCATGAGTATCTTGGCCGTATTTGATATCTTTTTTGTAGTTGATTGGTTTGCCCAACTATTAAATCTTTGGACAAATTTGCTCATCGAGATTGGAAAGAAGTGATCTTTAAATGCGATCTCTTTTTCAGTGGGCGCCGCGAGTCGGCCCTCCTGCCCTCCCACGCTAATGCCCTGGCCCCCCTCAGCGCCGGGGAGGCTTGGATACAATTGGGGGCAAGCCGTAGAGGATTGATAGGTTGAACACAATTGTTCTCCGGATGCAGAATAAAAAGTCAATATGAGATTTGTCCAGGAAGCAAATTAGTAACACTGATCTTCAGATCCCTATAACCACCGCCAGCTTCGCTGCCACAAGCCCAGAGAAGGAGAATCTGCATGAATAAAATACTGAACTTTCCGATCGATTACGAAGACAATCACAAACCCGTGATTTTAGCCGATGGCGAACGGGGCAGCCTGTCCCAATCCATCCCATTATGAAGGCAGCGGCCACATCTGATATCCCCGGATCATCATGAATCTTGTGGAAATTCCAAGGTAGTTGGCCTGATCTATGGCTGCGGTCGCACCAGCTCCTTCCATCTCCACCGCATTTTATCTTAGGCCACATTTCGAGAACCTTTGCGAGGAAGTCACTGATCAGTGCAAGGAGTTCATGGTTCATTTCTCGCATCAGTTGCCTAAATTGTTCTCATTTATGCAAAGCGATGGAGTAATATCATCCGCAGTCCGTCAGGGTGCTATAAGATTATGGCTAAAAGAGGGAAGATGTATGAGAGTATTTGAAAGACCAGGACCAGCTAACACAGATGAAACGATTGAAATTGTGAAGAAGGTAGCTTCGCAATACCGCTATATTGTCGTGGCTTCAATTATCGGAGAGTGTGCTGTAAGAGTAGCTGAAAGAATCCGCAATACGGCAATCGTTTGTGTAACATGCCCCCAAGGAATGGGATGGGAGGTTGACCATATGCATAGTGGTCCATTTGAAGATATTCCCGAACTCCAAAAAGTGCGCGATGAATGGAAGGAACGCGGACTCTCCCGAGTGCCCATGCAGGTCACGCCAGAAAATAAACAAAAATTAACAATGCTGAACGTTCCCATCATTCAAGGAACAATTCCTTTCTTTGGTCCAAGTTTTTCGATGCGACTCCATCTCCAACAAGTAACCTCCCTTGATATTCTGGCGAAGACGTTGGAGTTGATTTCGACTGGGACGTTGGTATGTTTGGAATGTGTCTTGATGGCTGTCGATTCAGGAGTGATTCCAGAACAAGAGCCCGTTCTTGCCGTCGCAGGGACAGAGCGTGGCCTTGATACGGCATGGGTCATCAGCAGTTGCGCCTCTGCCAATCTTTTTCATCCGTTGAAGGGAGGGCGATTTGTAGAATTGTTGGCAAAGCCTGGTTTATCGTACCAACCAGCAATGGACATCGAGTATTTGCGATAGGGTTGCTTAATAATATGACTCTTCGCTGAATTATGTAGGTGAGATCCGGCAGAGACTAATGCCTCTGTACCTCTGCCTCTCTGTGGTTGGGTCAGAGCATCGTGGTTTACCACAGAGGCGAAAGGGCGCAAAATTTGCGATTCACGTTCATCCATGCAGCCCCACCTGAACCTCCTGCTCGATGTAGTCCGGCAGCCCCAGGTTCTTGATGATAGCATCCCCGAGCCTTCTTGCCTCGATAAATTCTTGCTGGCCTTCTCGAATGGGCTGAGCAGGGCCACGATGTCCTGGGTGTTGAGCGGCACCAGGGGATCGCGCGGTCATCTAACAAATCATTTTATATATTTAGATACACTAATAGAAAAATATGGCTCGGAATGAGCGACATGTGGTAAAGA
>DAIO01000042.1:0-6484 GCA_002498745.1 Methanosaeta sp. UBA533
ATTTAAGCATAATCGACACAGCAGCAAAATCTGCCGAAGCGAGAGATGGATGGCTGGTCAGCCACGTTTCAATATTCGCAGCGCATCAGCCAAACGATCCTTCTTCCTGGCCAGATAATCCTCTGTTGATAAAGGGCATCTCACAAGATCTATAAACTCGCTGGTATTAATTCCAAGCTCTTTGGCCATGGCGCCCAAGAGAGGCGCACCGATATCCTGGTTATTTCCATGGCTCAGAAAAGTAGCCGCTTCTTTCTTTTCATTAATGCGAAGAATGTAATATCGATGATCTGTATTGCTTCTTGTAAAGCCCTTCCTCCGAAGCCCTGTCTCAACCTCATTCTGGCTTAGAACAGCGGCCATCAGCACACCTTGAACATTTCCTGGAGCAATTCCCGTTGCATCCTGCCGGTTTCGCCCAATTCCTCTTCAGGACACGAGACATACTCACTCCATAAAAAGTCAATGTACTCAAATAACTTCAGCTTTGCCTCATGATAATCGATGGAGCTTCCTTGAGCATCTACAAAGGGCAGGCAGACAATCCACAGCCCATCGTCGTAGTCGACCTGCAGGTTAATTGGGATCCTGGGCACAAATCTCCTCGCCCCTACAAAGAACTCCATTAAGGGATGCTTTTCGTAGAACTCGATTGTCGAGGATTGGGCAGCCATTGATATTAGTTGGATCTGCACCCTATTTTAATTTTTTCCGCGTAAGGTGTAAGGGACGCACCTCATGGAGGATTTGAAGGAGGCAGAGGTTTCCAGGGAAGAGTGGTTTTCAGTCTGATGTAAGATATGCTAAGTATGCTACCAATGCTTTTGTATGCTTGAGGAATTGCCGTCATTGCACGAGACTTGTTTTATGGCGAGACTATTCCTCATCATGGAAGAGCTGTGATAGCGGGCGGGCACTGATGGAGGCATAGAGATTCGGTTGGAGAAGGTGGTTGGTGGCCGGCGGTCAGCTGGCCCGCCCAGTGTATATTTTGCTAATTATAAATGCGCGCGCTCTTTTTGGGCGGCGAGTGCCGGGTGCAACCAGCTGATAAAAAAGTCAAATGAATGAAAAATATCTATATCACTTTTTCATCATCACCTTTCATCATCACCAAAAGCCCCACTGCCGCTAAAGCCGCAGCTGCAGCACCATATAGAAACGAAGCCTCTGCCCCCCACACAGACCAGAGGGCTCCGGCGACCAGGCTGGAGATGATGGAAGCCACCCCCACGGCTCCATAATATATGCCCAGAGAGCTGCCCCGAAGCCCGGCCGGGCAGAGGTCGGAGACATAAGCCCTCTCCGAGCCGTCCACCAGGGCATAAACCAGGCCGTACATAGCAAAAAGGGCAATCAAGCCCCAGAGGCCGGAGACAGCGGCAAATCCAACTGCCGTCAGGGCAAAAAGGGAGTATCCCAGGAAGAGAACCCTCTTTCTTCCCACCCGGTCAGACCAAATGCCCACCGGCATGGCCAGGAGGGCATAGACCAGATTGAAGAGCAGATAGAGAAGAAGGGGCGCTGCCACTGCCATCGATCCGGAGAAATGGGCCTGGGCGCGGAGGATGAAGAACATGTAGCTGAAGTTGCCCAGGGCAAAGAGGCAGGCTATGAATAGAAAGCACTTTAACTCCGGCGATAGAGAGGAGAGATTCAATCTGATGCTGCTAGTGCAGCAATCTGGAGCGCGAAAGCTCTCTTTTACCCAGTAGAAGGGAATCAATGCCGCCACTGAGAGGATCCCCGCCAGCATCAGAATGGAAGGGTAGCTGAAGCCGCCCTGCCAGAGGAGATAGGCCAGCATCGAGCCGACGACTGCACCCGCTGAGTCCATGGCCCGGTGCAGGCCAAAACCCCGTCCTCTGTGGCCCTGATCAGTGGACTCGGATATCATGGCGTCTCTGGGAGCGGACCTCACTCCTTTGCCGCTTCTCTCCAGGGTCTTGAGGAGAAAGACATGCTGCCAGGCAGAGGCAAAAGGCAGGAAGAGCTTGCCCATTGCCGATATGGCATATCCAGCCACCACCAGCGGCTTTCTCCTGCCCAGACGATCAGACCAGCATCCCGAGAGGACCTTGAGGACGCTGGGCAGGCCGTCGCTCACCCCGCCGATGAGGCCAACCGCCATGCTGCCTCCACCAAGTTGAGCGATGAAAAGAGGGAGGATGGGCTGGATGATCTCGCTGCTGATGTCGTTGAGAAAGCTGACAACGCCCAGCAAGAGGACGTTCATCCTNNTCGATATCATTCCACCTGAATTCTCTGGGAGTCTACCACCATTAGCTTGGGAAGATGGACCTCCAGGATGCCATTATTGAAGCTGGCTTTAGCCTGCTCCGGCTTGACCTCAAGAGGCAGCTTGATCTCACGTTCTACATTTCGGTTCTCGATCTCCTGACGCAGGTATTTTCCCTCACGGGCCGCTGATTTGGCGCTTATGGTGAGGGTGTCCTCCGTCACTCGGAGATCGATCATATCCTTGCTCCTTCCCGGCAGGGATATGAGAGCGACCAGCTCGTCCTTTCCGTCCATGAGATCTATAGCAGGCTGATCCTGGCTCTTCTCCATAGAGATATCGCTTGGCAGGTCACCCAGGATCTTCTTCGCCGCCTGAATTGATATGCGAGCAACCTCAACCGCTGCATTGCCTATCATCTGCTCCAGATCGCTGCTTCCAGATGGATATGATTTCATGTGCAAAAATATGTCGTTGTATCATAAAATCCTTTGCTTCCTTGCCGCGGGGAGAGCAAATTACTTAAACGCCTCTTTCGAGTGGAATGCTGTGAAGGACGGGGAAGCACTGAAACTGAAAAAGCCAGTAATAGAGGCGTGCATCAAATCAGCTCGGAAATATGGAAAGAGTGATGCAATAGGACTTCTGCGAGGCACCCTCTTCCTGGAGAGTGAACCCATGTCCCTGGATATGCTGGCAGAGAGCACCGGCTACAGCAAAACCACCGTCCGCTCCAGCATGAACCTGCTGGAGAACTTGGGGATAGCTCGCCGGGTGGTCGACCCCCAGGATATGCATCATAACATCAAGCAGCATCGCTACGCCCTGGTGAACGATGCCGAGACAAAAAGACAGGTCATTCTCTCAGCAGCCAAAGAGGAGGTTGATCTGATCCTGCAAGCCCTTCTTCAGGTGAGAGATGACCTGGAAAGAGGAGAGAATGAATGGTGTAATAGAGCAAGGGATAAAGGGTACAAGCGAGAGAAGGATGAAGAGTACAAGAAAGAGGAGAAACTAAAAGCCCTTTTGGCGGAATCCTTGCAGTTTTATGAGGAGATGAAAAGGACGCTGGATCTGATAAGCCGGTTCACCTCAAAGGATCTGATAGAGATCCTGGAAGGGCATGAGAGATAAAAGAGATCTCTCTGTGGCCCCCTTAGCTAGCCAGCTATCATCGATTAGGATATCATCTCAATAGCCGGCCTTTGGGATTTATGCTCTGGTCGTTCTTCTTGGCCAGGCAAGAATCCAAGCCGCCAGCAGCCACAAGAGAAGGAATGCAATGACGAGCCTTATCATGAACAATCACAATTATTAATAGTGATGTTTTGGTATATCTAAGTTTTCCTCTGTCGAAGCTCGATGAGGGATTGGAGAAAATAAGCTGCAAATGGCATAGCCTGATATATGTTGCAGCTCAAATATCTTGAAATGGTGTTTGGATATGAGAGCGATCAATGCTGTTTTGCTCCTGGCTCTGCTGCTGATCTTTTCAGGCTGCGTTGAGCGGCCGGAGGCCCCGGCGGTCTCAGAGCAGGAGGCCACAGAGGAATGGAAGGCCGATGGGATAGTCAGCGAGGGGGAATACACCCGCAGCATGCTCCTCCAGGCCCCGACCAGGCAGGGCTACAGCGGCGGAGACATGCAGATCTCCTGGAGAAATGACGAAGAAGATCTCTATCTAGCCCTGAACGGCAGCACTCTTGGCTGGATGGCGCTGGGCTTTGAGCCTCTGGAGTGGATGAAGGACTCCGATATAATCCTGGCCTCGGTGGACAAAGGCACTGCTGTGGTATTGGATGAGTACTGCACAGGCAACTACGGCCCGCATATCGAGGATACCATGTTGGGTGGCACATCCGATATCCAGGAGTTTTCGGGAAGCGAATCAGCTGGCAGGACCACAATAGAGCTGAAGAGATCGCTCCAGTCCTCTGACCGGTTTGACAAGTCCTTCTCCCCGGGACAGGCGGTCTCCATCATCTGGGCGCTATCCGACAATCCCGACATCAGCCAGAAGCACGATGCGGCCTACGGCGAGGGGATCCTCTCCTTGACCCGCGCGGGTGGTGTGGCGTCCGCTTCCCTCCTGGGATCGCTGACCCCGAGGGAGAAGGATGGTCTCATCTTCATCTGGGAGGAGGAGAAGGCAGCCCGAGACATCTACTCATCGCTGTATGAGAAGAATAATCAGACAATCTTCCTGGATCTGACCAGATCAGAGGAGAGCCACATGGACCAGGCGAAGGCGGTCATCGAGAAGTACGACCTATCCCTTCCCGAGGATGTGCCGGGAGCATTCGGAAACCAGACACTGCAGAATATACACGATCGCCTCCTGGCAGAGGGATTGGAGTCCGATGAACAGGCCCTGAAGGCGGCGGCAGAATTTGAGGAGATAAGCATCATGGACCTGGAGGCTGAGCTGGCGGCGGCGGAGAACGAGGATGTCAGGACCATGTATCAGGGACTCCTGGCCGGCTCAAGAAAGCACCTTCGCTCTTATGTCGCCGACCTTAAAGAGCAGGGAACAGAATACAAGCCGCGCCATCTTGAGAGGAGCGAGTTTGAAGAGACGGTGCGAGCATAAATGGTATGGAGAGGAGTCTTGAAAAAGGCTCCTCTGACGCGCCATCCTTAAGCTCCGATCAGTCATATATCAATCCATGCTCCATGACCTCTGCCTGACCATTGTGGTTGAAAACTCCGCTTCCCTTGAGAACGACCATCTGCAGGCCCAGCACGGCCTGTCCATCCTTTTGGACCTGGATTTAGGATCAGAAAACATGTTGCTGCTCTGGGACACCGGGGCCACCCCGGAGGTGATGCTCCATAATGCCGATGCTCTGCATATAGATCCAGAGGAGATCGACCTGATCTGCCTCAGCCACGGCCACTACGATCACACCGGGGGACTGATGGGCTTGCTGCAGAGGAGGATGGCACCAGTTCCGATCGTTGCCCATCCCGATATCTTCGCCCCCAAGCTGAAGGTCAGGCCTTTTTTAAAGTACATAGGCGCCCCCTTCACCCGGGACCAACTGGAGGCTGCAGGGGCGATAATGCTCCCCTGCCGCGGCCCGGCAACATTGGCTCCGGGGGTCATGACCACCGGTGAGGTGCCCCGGGTGGAGGCCTTCGAGACGGTGGAGGGATTTTGGACCATGAGAGATGACCAGTATACTCCTGACGCCATGCCCGACGATCAATCACTGGCCATACATCTGCCTGGAAAGGGGCTGGTTGTGATCAGCGGCTGCGCCCATAGCGGCATCATCAACACTATAAGATATGCCCAGAGGATAACGGGAGAGGAAAGGCTGTATGCGGTGATAGGTGGGTTCCACCTCATGGGCGCAGACAATAAGCGCATAGATGCCACTGCCAGGGCCTTGCTCGATCTGGACCCGGCAGTTGTCCGGCCGGGTCACTGCACCGGTCAGAAGGCCCTCTCCCGGCTGCAGGAGGTCCTGGGCGAGAGCTGCCAGCCCCTGACAGTGGGAGATTCAATAGAGTTTTAAGGATAATGGAGATGGAGAGATTGATAGCTTTTGGGCCTGTGCCTTCCCGCAGGCTGGGACGATCCCTGGGGATCAATAATATACCGGCCAAGATCTGCAGCTACTCCTGCGCCTACTGCCAGGTGGGCAGGACTCTGCAGATGTCGGCAGATCGCCGCCCCTACTATCCCCCCCAGCAGATCTTCGACCAGGTGGCCCAGAAGGTGGCAGAGGCAAGAGATCTGGGCCTGACCATAGATTACTTATCTTTTGTTCCTGATGGTGAGCCCACATTGGACAGTAACCTGGGCGAAGAGATCGAGCGGCTTCGATCCCTGGGAATCAAGATAGCGGTGGTCAGCAATGCCTCCCTGATTTGGGATGAAAGGGTTCGAGAGGACCTATTCAAAGCGGACTGGGTGTCGGTCAAGGTGGATTCTCTGGACGAGAAGGCCTGGCGGCGGATAGACCGGCCTCACCGCAGTCTCAGGCTCGACACAATCCTTAAAGGAATCAAAGATTTCGCCCGGGAATATAATGGCATCCTGGCCACGGAGAGCATGCTCTTAGCCGGCATAAACGATTGTAAGGCCAGCCTCCTGGCCATAGGAGAGTTCCTGGAGAAGATCGATCCTGAAGTATCCTATATCTCAGTTCCCATCCGTCCTCCGGCGGAATCATGGGTACAGATGCCCTCCCCGGAGAGCCTGTGCCTGGCTTATCAGATATTCAGCCAGAGGCTGAA
>DAIO01000166.1:0-6186 GCA_002498745.1 Methanosaeta sp. UBA533
TTAAGCATAATCGACACAGCACCTGTTTTCCTCATGTTAAATCCTCCATAAAGAAATTGAGGAAGATATGAATAAAAAGTCTTTCGCCATAAAAATATAAAATATGAATATTATGACAACTCCTAAATCCTGTTGATCGCGATCAGCCATAATCATCAGCTCTCCCTTTGTTTCATAAAAGATCTGCTATCCTGGCATTGATAATTGATTATACTGCTTCTTGCCCAGAGCAATAACCTCATAACATGGTTTATATAGAACCTCAAACAACGCTTAATCAGTAAATCCTTATTGAGGTATTAAATTGGCAGGACAATTCAGCGGGACCCCTATATTCGTCCTTAGGGAAGGCAGCCAGAGGACTGCGGGAAGAGAAGCGCAGAGATCGAACATCATGGCAGCGAAGGCTGTAGCCGGCGCAGTGAGGACCACTCTTGGCCCCAAAGGCATGGACAAGATGATGGTGGACACCATGGGAGATGTGGTCATCACCAATGATGGCGTCACTATCCTCAAGGAAATGGATATCGAGCATCCGGCAGCCAAGATGATGGTGGAGATCGCCAAGACCCAGGACACCGAAGTCGGAGACGGCACAACCACAGCAGTAATCCTTGCAGGAGAGCTTCTCAAGCAGTCTGAGGAGCTGCTGGAGCAGGATATCCATCCCACTGTCATTGCCGCAGGCTACAGAGCGGCAGCAGATAAGTGCATGGAGATCCTCCAGAGCCTGGCAATAAAGGTCACAGCAAATGACCAGGATCTTCTCAATAGCATCGCCATCACCGCCATGACCGGCAAAGGCTCTCAGGCTGCCAGGGAGAAGCTGGCCGATATTGCCGTAAGAGCCGTCCAGGCGGTTGTGGATGAGGACGGATCGGTGGACACCGATAACATCACAGTAGAAAAGAAAGTAGGCGGCAGCATATCCGACTCGAAGATCGTGCAGGGTGTGGTAATAGACAAGGATCGTCTCCATCCCAGCATGCCCAAGAAGGTCACAGATGCGAAAATTGCATTGCTGAACGCCGCGGTGGAGATCGAGAAGACTGAGGTCGATGCCAAGATCCAGATAACCTCTCCCGCCCAGTTGCAGTCGTTCTTGGACCAGGAGGAGAGCATGCTCAAGGGCATGGTCGACAGGATCGCCGCCACCGGGGCTAATGTGCTCTTCGTCCAGAAAGGGATTGACGACCTGGCCCAGCATTATCTCGCCAAGGCCGGAATCTACACTGTACGCCGGGTCAAGAAGAGCGATATGGAGAAGCTTGCCCGGGCCACAGGCGGAAGAGTCGTCACCAGCCTCCATGAGATCTCAGTGGATGACCTTGGCAAGGCTGGACTGGTGGAGGAGAGAAAGGTCAGCGATGAGAAGATGACCTTTGTTGAGGACTGCAACAATCCCAAGTCCGTCTCCATCATCCTTCATGGCGGAACGGAGCACGTGGTCGACGAGCTGGACAGAGCGATGGAGGATGCTCTCCGGGTGGTGGGAGTGGCAATTGAGGATAAAATGCTGGTTGCCGGCGGAGGAGCGCCAGAGGTGGAACTTGCCTCAAGGCTCAGGTCTTATGCCTCTACCGTGGGCGGCCGTGAGCAATTGGCCATAGAGTCCTTTGCCAATGCCATGGAGATCATACCCAAGACCCTGGCCGAGAATGCGGGCCTGGATCAGATCGATACTCTAGTGGCACTGCGCAGCCAGCATGAGAAGGGCGTTATGACCGCAGGCCTGGACATGGATTCCGGCAAGCCGGTGGATATGATGCAGCTCGGTGTGGTCGAGCCCCTGAGGGTTAAGAGCCAGGCCATTAGCTCTGCTGCTGAGGCCGCGGTGATGATCCTGAGGATCGATGATGTCATCGCCTCCAAGTCCGGTGGGCAGGGCGGAATGCCAGGCGGGATGCCCGGTGGAATGCCTGGAGGCATGCCAGGCGGAATGGGTGGGGACTTCGATTGAGTTCTCAACCTCTCTTTTTAACATCTCGGCAATCTATTCTCTGTGATCTATTCTTAGCTACATATTATTGAAATATATCATCTAAAGCCTATATTAACAATCTTCAGAAACTTGCAGCTACCCCTTCGCGATAGCCCCAGAAACATTTTAAAAAAGCGGCGAAATGCCGCTCAGTGGTTCCCTACGAGAACATGCGCAGAGATTCCTCGGATCCTTCGATCTCATCGCCTATAACCTTTTTTATCGCGCTATCAAAGTCCTCTTTGCTGACGATGTTCGCATTTCTGCGCAGAGCGTTCATGCCCGCCTCTACCGCGATGGATTTCAGGTCTGCGCCGCTCGCCTCATCCGTAACTGTGGCGATCTCGGCCAGGTTGACATCCTCTGCCTTCCTCATCTTCCGGGTATGGATCTCCAGTATCTTGAGGCGGCCCACAAGGGATGGCATGGGTATCTCGATGATCCTGTCGAAGCGTCCCGGTCTGAGCAGGGCAGGGTCAAGGATATCTATCCTGTTCGTGGCGGCAATGATCCTGATATCTCCCCTGGTTCTGAAGCCGTCCATCTCCGCCAGAAGCTGCATCATGGTCCTGTTGACCTCTGCACTTCCAGTCGTTCCATCATGGGTCCTGATGCTTCCCACCGCATCGATCTCATCGATGAATATGATGCTTGGCGCCTTTTCCCGGGCCATCTGGAATATATCGCGAACCAGCTGTGCACCCTCGCCAATGAACTTATGCACCAGCTCCGATCCGGACATGTGAATGAATGTGGCCTTGGATTCGTGGGCCACAGCCTTGGCAAGCATCGTCTTGCCCGTCCCGGGAAGACCGTAGAGTAGCACTCCTCTAGGAGGTTCAATTCCTATGTCCTGGAAGATCTCGGGATTGGTTAGGGGAAGCTCTACCGTCTCCCTTACCTCCTGGATCTGAGCCTCCAGGCCTCCAACCTGATCATAGGATATATCCGGAAGCTCAACCAGCTCCATTACCTTGGCGCGGACATCAACCGAGCGCTCAAGAATGCGAACTACAGTTAGGGAGTTATTGATTGCCACCCGTGAGTTGGGCTGGAGTTGTTCCATCATCTCTGGAGCAACCGTTGTGATGAATTCCTGATTGTTTCCGTGCTGTCTCAGCAGGACATAGTCCGGTCCCATCTCAACAACAGTTGCCAGGAACAGAGGCATCCTCTTGAGAAGAAGATTCTCTTTCTTAAGCCGCTCAACCTCACGCAGATACTTTTTGTTGGCGATTAGGGATTCGAAGAGCTTTGCCCTTACCTCTTCCCGCTCCATCCGGGTGGTTTCCAGCTCTTCTGCGAGGCTCTTTGTATCGGATTCCAGAGCGGCTATCCTCTTTAGGAATGATTCCTGTATTGTGTCTTGACCAGAGAATGCTGTTGATTCACTCATATAATCAGGGACTGAGTTTTCAAGGCTTATAAATTCATCTCTGAAGGAGGCTAGGGGATTATTGAAAATCGCTGCGCCTTTTTAAGATCCTTTGCTTTCCTTTGAGACCTCTTTTTTGGCCATCTGCAGCCGCTGTTTTGCAGTATATCCGGTCGCTTTTTCCAAAAAATTTCGGAAGCGCTTGTTGGTGTCCAGGATCTGATCGTCTTTTGCGTCCGAATACGATTCAGTGGTGACATTGAGCTTCTTATTATTGATCGATACCTGGATGCTTTTCAGGGCGCCAAAGGAGAGCGAGAGCATTCCGTCCGACTCTTTTATCTCTGCGGGGAACTCCTCTTCCAGGACCTTTCTGATTCTCTCCATGTCGGGCTTGAATCCGCGCTTGAATGAGTAATCCATGTGAGAAGGTGAATTCTGATCGAGTAATAATGTTTCGAGCCGTTTTGCCCAATGCCCCTTAAAAAAGAGCGCTCATCCTCCCATCTCAGGAGGAAAAGCGGGTGATGTTCTCACTGATGCATCCATATTTAGATGCAAGCGTATCTTGCTGCCTCGCCCAGATCTTCCTGGATTCTGAGGAGCTGGTTGTACTTGGCCGTCCTCTCGGAACGGGCGGGAGCGCCAGTCTTCAGCAGCTCGCAGCCTAAGGCCACTGCCACATCTGCCAGAGCGGAGTCCTCGGTCTCTGCAGAGCGATGAGATGCCATGACCTTCCATCCAGAGCGGAAGGACATCCGAGCAGCGTCAAAGGCCTCGGATACCGTTCCGATCTGGTTAAGCTTGAGAAGCAGTGCATTGCCCGCGCACATCTTGATTCCCTTCTCCAGGCGCTTGATGTTGGTGACGTACAGGTCGTCTCCCACTATGATCGTTCCCGGAAGCTTGGCAGTGAGGCGGGCGAAGTCATCATAGGCCTCCTCCTCGAAGGGGTCCTCCAGCAAAATGATGGGATAGGTATTGACCAGATCCACATAATAATCTATGAGCTCGCCAGGTGAGAGCCTGTTTCCGTCCACAGAGTAGCCGCCCTCCATATAGAAGCTTGAGGCAGCAGCATCAAGGCCGATCTTGATCTCATCTCCGTAACCTGATACGTCAAAGGCGCTCATGATGGCGTCCAGGGCATCCCGGGTCTTGATGAGAGGTGGTGCATAGCCCCCCTCATATCCGACGTTCGTCGCCCCCACGCCGTATTTCCCTTGCAGGATCTTTCCCAGAGCATGGTAGGTCTCGGCGGCCATGCGCAGGCCCTCGCTGAAGGTCTTGGCCCCGGTGGGTTGGATCATGAACTCCTGGATGGATAGCTCGTTTCCGGCATGCTTGCCCCCGTTAAGGACGTTGAAAGAGGGGATGGGAAGAGTTACGGTATTCACTCCGCCCAGGTATTTGTAGAGCGGCACCCCAGAGGACATTGCCGCCGCCTTTGCCATAGCTATTGAGACACCCAAGATGGAATTGGCGCCCAGATTGGCCTTGTTCGCGGTTCCGTCCATATTTATCATGAGATCATCGATCTCCCTTTGGCAGGAGGCATCCATGCCCAAAAGCTCAGGAGCGATCACCTCATTCACATTCTTGACCGCCTTCAGGACGCCTTTCCCGTCGTACCTGTCGCCGCCATCCCTGAGCTCCAGGGCCTCGTGAGTGCCTGTAGATGCGCCCGAAGGCACAGCCGCCCGTCCAAAGCCACAGCAGGTGTAGACATCGACCTCGACGGTCGGATTGCCTCGTGAATCAAGTATCTCACGAGCATGAATCTTCTCGATCTCGAATGACATCGTATACCACAACCGGTAGTTTGCAGATCTATTTATTAAAGTTAGCGTGCCCTGAATCAGCAGCCGAAGTTCTTTGCCGGATCGGCTATAAAGGCCCACAAGATACTCTTATATAACATCGGAAAGGATGAACGGTCAACTGCAATTCGTGGAAACAATCATGGGAAACGGTATTGAAGACAGAGACAGACGCAAGAAGAACGTGGCTCTTCTTTCTGTGTTTTCCAACACGAGCTTGGTTTTTCTCAAGATCATCGTCGGGATGATGATCGGCTCCGTCTCCGTCATCTCTGAGGCGATCCACTCCGGTATGGACTTGATCGCTGCAGTTATCGCTTTCTTTGCCGTCAAGACATCTGCTAAGCCAGCTGATGAGGATCATCCCTTTGGGCACGGAAAGGTCGAGAATATCTCCGGGACAGCGGAGGCATTGCTGATTCTCATTGCCGCCGGCTGGATAATCTATGAGGCCATCGGCAGGCTGAGAAATCCTGTGCCACTGGATGAGCCGGCATTGGGGTTGGCAGTGATGCTGGTCTCGGTAGCGGCCAACATATTCGTATCTCGCAAGCTCTTCATTGTCGGCGAGGAGACCGACTCCATCGCCCTGAAGGCCGATGCCTGGCACTTGAGAACAGATGTCTATACCTCATTAGGAGTACTGGCAGGGCTCTTGATCATCGTTCTTGGAGGTTACATCTCACCGAGCACAAATCTGCAATGGGTAGATCCCATAGCGGCGATAGTAGTAGCATTGCACATCGCCCGTACCTCATATCATCTGATCCTCGAATCGGCCCGGGACCTCATAGACTTCGGCCTCCCAAATGATGAGATAGAGGAAATGAGAAGGCATATAGCTGCCTTTGCCCCAACGGTGAGAGGAATCCACAGGCTTCGCACGAGAAAGGCAGGTGGAAACAGGTTCGTTGAATTTCATCTGCGGGTGGATTCATCCATGTCCGTAGATGAGTCGCATCGTATTACCGACATGATCGCATGTGCAATCAAGCAGCATTACCCGGGAA
>DAIO01000191.1:0-2627 GCA_002498745.1 Methanosaeta sp. UBA533
CAGGGGAATCACTGAGGAAGAGATCATATCTGCAGCAATGGAGCTATACTTCCCCCATCCCGGAGTGGAGACGCGCGAGCGAGCAGAAGCCGTATTCCGGCGGGAGATGAACCTAGCTCTGTCCGACCCCAATCTGGCCCTGCTCATATACGCAGCCCTCCTACTGGAGTCGGAGGGAGAGAGGCGCAACCTTCCCAACCTGAAACCGTCCGACTATGAGAACGATCTGACCTGCCTTATCGCGGACGAGGTCATAGGCCTGAGCATAGCCAAGTACGTGGGCGGATATAAGGGGCTGTTCGATTATGTGCGCTACGACAAGGCCAAACCGGGAATACTCTCCCGGCTGGGACCCTTCCTGGATGATGCTCTGGCCGGGCTTATCGGCGGAGTCTCAGCCAACATGTACACCAGAGCGGCGCCGGATCAGGGGAGCGGGAATTGACGGGCCGATTGTTCGCCCTTAAATCCGGTTTCGGATGGTTGTCCACCATACCGGTAGGCATATCCATGGAGGGGGTGGAAGCCCTGATGAACCATGTCTATGTCTTTCCCCTGGTGGGCTTGGTTTTGGGGGCAATCCTGGGAACGGTATCCTACATCGCTCTGCAGGCATTTCCGGCGAGCCTGGTTGCCGTAGTGGCAATAGTCGCTATCTACTGGCTCTGCGGCATAAACCACATCGATGGCCTGGCAGACTTTGCTGATGGTGTGATCGCTCACGGTACAAGGGAGAAGAAGATCGCTGCGATGAAGGACGTATACATGGGAACCGGAGGAGGACTATATATCGTTGTTTTAATCCTGGCGGCATTTGCCGTCCTGTCCAGCCTGCCGGAAAGGCTCTTGCCCCTGGCACTTCTCACCGCAGAGGTCAGTGCCAAAGAGGCTATGATATCCTTTGCTGCCTTCTCCAGCCCCCTGCAGAAGGGTTTTGGGCAGATAATGATCCAGAGGACGGATAAGGGCCAATTCCTCCTGGGCCTGGTCATATCGGCAGTCATCTGCTCACTCGCCCTGGGAGCCCTCGGACTGGCGGTCCTGGCCGCAGCCCAGCTGGCCTCACTTTACCTGGTATGGGTCTCGAAGAGGAACTTTGGAGGAGCAAATGGGGACGGCATTGGAGCGACAAATGAGATTGCCCGGGTGACCGCTCTCGCTGCCGCCCTGGCGTTAGGAGGTGTTCTGCCCTGGACGCTCTGGTGATGGCTGGAGGACGGGGCTCCCGTCTGAATATGGGAGAGAAGCCCATGGTGACCATCTTCGGCCGGAAGCTGATCGAGTATGTAGCCCTGGCCCTGGAGGAGAGCTCGGTGGAGAATATCTACGTCGCCACCACTGAGAATGTGCCCCTCACCCGGGCTTGGGCACTGGATTGGAACCTATCTGTGGTGGACACCCCGGGGATGGGCTTTGTCCCGGACATGATCTCTGCAGTGAATGGGGCAGAGGTTACCGATCCCATAATGGTCATCATGGCCGATCTGCCCCTGATCACAAGCGAGCTCATCGATACCATAATTGAGGTCTATGAGGATCGTCCTGAGCCTGCACTCTCCACCCACACTCCACTGGACCTGCACAGCCGTCTGGGCCGGAGGCCCGACTCCCTCTTCAACTACCGGGGCCAGCTGATCGTGCCCTCGGGGATCAATGTGCTGGACGGAGGAGAGATCGAGAGAGAGCAGGAGGATTATCATCTGATAATGGAGAGAATAGAGCTGGCAGTGAATGTGAATGTGGCAGAGGACCTCCGCCTCTGCGAGAGAATACTGCAAGGTGATTTTATTTGAATGACACCATAACGATTAACGGCGAGAAGTTCTCTCTCGGAGACCTGATGTTGCTCACCGGCGAGGACGAGGTAAAAGAGCCGAAGGGCCATATACTCCTCGTGGCCCGAGCACTGCGCAACCCCATGAGGCTTCCCTGGCTACTAAAAGAGATATGCAGCCTCTGCATCAAGGAGGAGGAGCAAAGGGATATGAGGCTTAGCCTGATTCGAGTACAGGTGGATGCCGAGCTGAAGATGAACCAGGATATACAGAGATTCCAGCAGAGGCGTTATGTCGCCCAGGTGATCGAGATCCTGCTGTTCAACGATCTGATGCTTGCCCCCAGGGAGGCAGTGGAAGAAGGCGATATGGAGTAGCTGATGACTGCGGCCATGGACCATTCCATCCCCCGTTCATATGGCACACAGGATCAAAAAAAATCTGATTTCCAGGGAGAGGATCTGCCCAAGAAGCCCTTCTGGCCTTAAAGCTCCATTTCTGGCATGGGACGGCGCCTGGATCATGAGGCAGCATGCCGGGCAGAAGCCTGGCAGATCCTCACAAACTCAGATCTAAGTGGTCTCATTCTGCATTTCTGCGACGCTCGGTGACGCTGCAGTGCTCCCAGGTGCGGATGGGCTCCCTCGCACACTGCTTCCAACAAAAGCGGCCTTAGTCGTCAATCCCACTCTGGCTGCATTGACGGTGATATTGCTCTTGCCGGCACCAGGATCGCGGCTCAAAAACTCATTGATGCTCTCGGTATATAGTGCCGATGACATGCCACCAGCGCTCTTGGCGAAGGCGATGTTCCCAAATACTGCCGGACTGATTCCGGATAGATCCAAAGCA
>DAIO01000190.1:0-5918 GCA_002498745.1 Methanosaeta sp. UBA533
ACTGATTCCGGATAGATCCAAAGCATATGGATTCTTCCATACATACGTGGGGTCAAATTGATTTATTATGCTCCTGTTTATTGCAGGAATATCTTCGCGATTACCAGCTACTGCCTCAGAAGGCAGCTGGGCAATTGCAGGCGCTATCAAAGCCAGCATGGTTGCCAGGACCATTATGCTAAAAATCTTTGCCATGTTAATCCTCCTAAATGCGCATTCTGCCCTCATTCCCACTCCCTGGCAGAGATGCGATCAGTGGTCGATTGATGCTGCTATCGCGGGAGCTGAACTTCATTTCAACACCGCAGATAGCGTTTCGTACTATAATGATAATAAACCTTGTGGTTATCGTTTATCCCGCTCCAGAACCCGGAACTCGTACTTTCCTCCATCCATCCTGAGAGTCCATATCCTCCAGCCCGATGGGAAGCAGACGTTCTTATGAGCGATTCCCACAAGGTCGAACTGGATTGTATCACCCCTCTTGAACTCCCCAGCAGTCAGGGTCTCGCCCAAGGTGAGCGCTCCGATCTCCCTATTGTTCACCAGCAAGATCACATCGCGTTCTCCGGCTCTGGTCATGGTTACATACAAGGTGCCGTCGATCGGGACGGCGATGTCTGGTGACGGTGGCGAGGTTGGAGCAGGACTCAAGCCTGTGGCAGCGGAATAGAATGGAAAAGCTGAGCCTATGCCGCACTCTCCCTGCTTGATCCTGAACCATCCTCCTCCCCCCCAATTGGGGCCCCAGGAGTTCTTCCCTATCCAACAATCCTCCCCTTCGTCATAGCCAACGATCAGAACGGCGTGGTTGCCAACGAAGTCCCCATTATCCTGACTGTAGATCCCCCCATCATGGTCGAAGAAGTCTGCATAGACCGCCAGGCCGCTCATGAGAGGGCCGGTTGAGGCGATGTGGGCTTTAGCCTGCTCCGGGCTGAAGATCATCTCAGAGAATGTGATGGCAGTCAATCTGCTCTTGAAATCCGGGCATGGCATCCAGTCTCCAGCATAAGGACAGCAGAGCTCATCGCAAACCCCTGACTCCGCAGCCGTGAGCATCCGCCCGAATTGAGCACCGCTCTCGCACTTTCCACCTCCCCGGGGAAAAAGATAGGCTTCGGAGAGATCGGGCTGCAATTTGGGGTCCTTATTTGCGATCTTTATCATGGACTCCATCAGGGCGATGGTGGCGAAGGCAACGGAGCTGCTGCATTTTCCCTGATCGCGGATGGGGGTGGTATAGTCTTTGCCCTCAATACTCCTCCAGTCAAAGGAAGAGGGATACTCTACCGCCCTCAGAAGCTTTGCCATGGCAACAAACATGGCCATATTATGCTGAATCTCTGCTGGCGATACTATCAGCCCGGTCGAATAGGTCTTTCCCATTGTCTTCATCTCCAATTTATGGCAATTCTGCCCGCATCGCTACCCACCGCCCAGGCTATTGGTGGCTAAGACGATTTGTAGTCGAAATATCCAATAGTATAATAGGCTGGATGAAATATATACTTGGCTATGAAGTACAAAATTATTTAACGGTGGGGTGGATGAACTCATAATCGACCATAAACGCTTGAACTCCTTGGGAATTGTCCGCTTTTTCCAGGAATGCCAACCGACTGGACGTCGACGCCTCTTCCCCGGGATAACATTTAAAATCGTGACGAAGATAATTGACAGGCAGGTGGGCAAAAGTGAGACGAACAGAAATGCAGATGGCATTTATTTTGATGTTGCTATCGTGCTTATCGATTCAGGCCATAGCCCTGGATCCCGGCACCATCGCAGTGCCCAGTATCACCGGAGCCAACATGGATATGCCCAAGCCCCTGATCACTCCCCCCAGCATGGATATGGCCAATTCCCCCACCAAAGTCACAGTGGTGGAGGGGAAGAGAGATCCGTTCTCGGATGGATCGCCATTCAATGAGACAGAAACCAGCGAAGCAGATAAAGTGAACGGGGATTGGACGGTGAGATTTGCCAATCAGAGCGATGTCTCCCTCGGTCTGACCCTCTGGGCCTCCGGTGGGAGCAAGGTGATGGGCTTTGGCGAACTGAGAGAGAGCCAGGCGAAGAACTCCGTATCTGCCAGCGGCTCCTTCGAGGGAGAACTGCTAATGCTGAAGGTCAAATCGGCGGCGCCAAAATTCCTGGATCAGAGGTATGACGGATGCGATCTTGATCTGGTTTTAGCGAATGAAACGCTCTTTGGATCCTATATCCTGAAGTGGAATGGTGAGATCTTGGACGAGGGAAATGCCACCGCAGTGAGGATATAGGCCCCTGGAATGGCTTTGCATCGAGAAACAATATATATGGCTTAAAGACCACGAGAAATGGAAGCATTATGGTTCTGGACAACTTAGGCGGATCGCTGCGCAATGCCCTAAAGAAGATTGCCTCAGCGAACAAGATAGATAAAGCACTGGTCGACGAAGCGGTGCGGGAGATTCAGCGCGCCCTCCTGCAAGCAGACGTGAATGTGAAGTTGGTGATGCAGCTATCCAACACCATCAAATCAAGAGCATTGGACGAGAAGCCCGCTCCGGGCATGAACCCAAGGGAGCATGTGATCAACATCGTCTACCAGGAGCTGATAAACCTTGTAGGCCGCGGTGCCGACATCCCTCTGAAAAAGCAGAACATCATGCTCGTGGGCCTGCAGGGCTCGGGAAAGACGACCACCGCAGCGAAGCTCGCCACCTTCTTCCAGAGGAAAGGCTTGCGCACTGCAGTAATATGCGCTGACACCTTCCGGGCGGGAGCCTACGACCAGCTCAAGGCCCTATGCGAGAAGCAAGGCATATTCTTCTACGGTGAAAGGGGCAACACCGATGCCCCGGCTGTAGCCAGGAACGGACTGGAGGCCACAAAAAAATACGATATCCGGATCGTCGATACCGCAGGGAGGCATGCCCTGGAGGGGGACCTGATCCAGGAGATGAAGGACATCCACGCAGTGGTAAACGCCGATCAGAAGCTGCTGGTGATGGACGCCGCTTTAGGCCAGCAGGCCAGCGAGCAGGCGAAAGCGTTTAACGAGGCGGTCAACATCACCGGCGTTATCATCACCAAGCTTGACGGCACTGCCAAGGGCGGTGGAGCCCTTTCTGCGGTGGCTGAGACCAAGACCTCGGTGGCCTTCATCGGAGTGGGCGAGACCCCGGCCGATTTAGAGCGGTTTGAGGCCGACCGCTTCATCTCCCGCATGCTGGGGATGGGTGACATCAAAACCCTCATCGAGCGGGCCCAGGAGGTTCAGACCGAGCAGGAGGTGGATGTCGAGTCCCTGATGCGGGGCAAGTTCACCCTCAAGGATATGTACCATCAGATGGAGGCCATGAACAAGCTCGGACCATTAAAGCAGATCATGCAGATGCTGCCCATGGGAGGTCTGGGCTTTGAGCTATCGGACAAAGAGTATCAGATGACCAAGGACAGGCTGGACAAATACCGGGTGGTCATGGACTCCATGACCGCAGCAGAGCTGGATGACCCCAAGATCATCACCGCCTCGCGCATCAAGCGCATATCCCAGGGCAGCGGCGCTTCTCCTGACCTCGTCCGCGAGCTGCTCAAATCCCATCAAGCCATGCAGAAGGCGCTCAAGGGGATGAGAGGAGGCATGGGCAAGATGAACATGAAGAGGATGATGAAGAGGTTCAACCCAGGCGCCAAGACATAACTAAAAAGTGCTTGCCACAGGCAAGGGTGTGGCGGCACTGATGATGGTTATCTCTTTATCTTGGGGAGAGGAAAGGATCACACTTCCGGTCAACGTTCCCGATTCGATCGGCATCCCCCGGGAAAATGCCTCATACACCCCGGTAATGGCAGTCTCGCTTGCGGACAGCTCCATTCTTAAGACCTCCTCCCCTCCAGCGGGCATGACGAACACCATCAGATCTTTTGTCCCAACCGACCCGGCGGCAGTGATGTTAATGCTTCGGCCTTCGGAGCTCAACTGCCCTGAACCCATTATCAGGTCATCCTGCTGAAACATCTCCAGATCCAGGTGTCTGGCCGGTCTGCCCTTAAGATCCGCCGACCAGCTTCCAGTGAGGTTTAGCCCCCCGGAGAGTCCGACCTGTGCCTGCGATGACTCTTCCTCTCCCACGGTGATGGGGGTGAGTATTCCCCTACCGGTGGAGACGGTGCCCATATATCCTTGCGATGCTGCCCCTGCGAGGAGGATCAGCATGATAAGGATCGCCATCGGAATTCCTTTCAAATACAATTGCTTTCACCACTCAAGCTTCTTTTAAGCAGATGATACAGCAATCAAATGATATAGCAATCGCTGGTATCACAGGCTTGAACGGCGCAACTGAAAAAAAATGACGGATCTATTCCGCCAGGAGCATTTTAGCCGCGATCTGGCCGGGCCGGCCTTATGGTCCTCTTACGCTGCCAGGGCGACGGGAACGGCCACCGGCTGAACCGACAGCAGCTTTCCAGAGGCTATGCCCGGCTGGGTTATTCCCGGTGCGGTGAAGACGAAGCTGCCGTTCATGGATCCCGGGGTTATGGTCAGGCTCAAACGATAAAGGCCCTGACTCTGCACCGGGGACACGAACAGGGCCACTCTATCGCCCAATATAGTGCCCGCAGCGGTTACCTGAGCTGCGTTTCCATTCTGCATCAGTATACCATATCCCGATACTGCATCTTGATTCTGGTACAGATTAAGGGTGAGGTAGCTGGTAGCTGCCCCGGTAAGGGTAAAGGACCAGTTCCCTGCTATTGCTACATACCCGACAGGCACCTTGGTGACGGCATTGGGGCTCATCCCCGTCTGTCTGTCGATATAAAACAGGCTCTCATTTCTAAAAGATAGCGATGGATCATCTGCAGCGCCGTAGAGTCCTTCTTGAACCTCTTCTCGGATCACACTGCCGGACATATCCTCAGTGGGAAACTCCGGAACTGCATCGGCGCCAAGAGCCGCTGCCAAGAGGCATGCGACCAGGGCCAACGCCATAAAAACAAACTTAAATCCCATTCTCCTTATACCTCCATGTCATAGCATACCAGGAAGATCTTAAACCTTATCTCTTCGGGAAAGGAGCTATCATGCTTCAAAAATGATAAAAAATAATTTAAAAATTTTGTTTCTTCGCCTGTTTAACCCTCTTGTAGTGCCGGTACATGATCCCCAGGGCATCTGCCACCTGCTCTGGGGTCGAAAAGACCGGGATTCCCGCCTTCTCCATCTTTATGACCCCGGGCATCTCAAACTCCTTTCCGGCAACGCATGCGATGATGGGCTTTCCCTTGTAGTCAATGCTCTTCAGGGTATCAACATAGCTGTCCAGGATCTCCGCCTGGAGGATGACAATGAAGCTGCCCACGTCAATGCTATCCACCCCGATCTCTATGGTGCTCTTCACAATCCTGGCATCCTGGCTGAAGGTGTAGTCCACCGGGTTCATGCCGCAGACATAGTCCGGCAAAAGGTCCATCAGCCTCTTCTTCAGAGGCTCCTCCAGCTCGGAGAGGCGCATGCCATTGTCGATGATGGCATCGGCGGCAATAACTCCAAGCGAGCCGGCATAGGTTATGATGAACACCCCCTCCCGGTCGGGCAGGGGCTGCTTGGATATGGCTCTGGACAGGTTGAACATATGCTCATAGTCCCGGGCGCGGATGATCCCTGACTGGCGGAAGACGGCGCTGTAGATCTGGTCGTTTCCGGCCAGGGAGGCAGTATGGGAGGCCACAGCCTTCTTTCCCGCCTCGGTCCGGCCGGACTTGAGCACCACTATGGGCTTTTTCATGGTGATCTGGCGAGCCTGGTCTATGAACCTCCTGCCGCCTTTCACCGACTCCAGATACATGCAGATGACATTGATGTTCTCGTCCTTGCTCACCGCCTCCATGATATCGGTCTCATTGATGTCCAATTTGTTGCC
>DAIO01000031.1:0-2504 GCA_002498745.1 Methanosaeta sp. UBA533
ACCGGGACATCAAGCGCGTCTCCATTGACCGCTACTATCATGTCAATGCCAATATGACCTTTGGCAACATGGCCTTCAATGCAGACGACTATCACGCAGCCGTGGACGAAGTAATCGCAGCGATGAAGAAATAAAGTTTATCCAATAACAGAAGAAAACAGAAGAGGTGTATTAATGGCAGATGTAAAGTTGGACATATCCCCTATGTATGAGGGCGAGAGAATCAGAAAGGACGATCTATGGGTAGAGCTTGGTGGCCCCAAGGCAGATGGATTCGAGCTGTCCCTGGCCGCATCTATGGATGAGATCGAGGATGGAAAGGTAACTGTCATCGGCCCGGATCTGGGAGAGACCCCTGAGGGCACCACCATGCCCTTCGGCATGATCTTCAGAGTTGCCGGCGAGAAGATCGAGAAGGACCTTGAGTCCATCATCGAGAGGCGCAACCATGCCCTTCTATCCTACATAAGTGGCCTCATGCACCTCAACCAGAGATACGATATCTGGATGAGGATCGGCAAGGGTCTCAAGAAGAAGGGAGTCACCTCCTGGAAGGAGATCTACACCCCGGTCATCGACCTGTACAAGGCAGAGATGCCATTCATTGAGAAGATGGACATCACCATCGTCACCGATCCAGCAAAGGTCAAGGAAGAGCTGGCCAATGCCATGGCCGTATACAAGACGCGTGACGCGAGGGCAAAGGGATTGCACGATGAGGATGTTGATGTATTCTATGGCTGCACTCTCTGCCAGGCATTCGCTCCCACCAGCGCCTGCGTGGTTACCCCGGACAGGCCGTCCTTGTGCGGAGCCATCACCTGGTTCGACGGCAGGGCTGCCGCCAAGGTGGACCCAGAAGGCCCCCAGTTCCCTATAGAGAAGGGAACAGCAATGGATGAGGTCTCCGGCGAGTATGCTGCCATTAATGAGATGGCTGAGAAGAGGTCCGGCGGCGAGTACAGCAGAATGCTCCTCTACACATTCTTCGATGCTCCCCACACCTCCTGTGGCTGCTTCGAGACCATTGGATTCTATATGCCTGAGGTTGACGGCATCGGCCTTGCCGATCGTGACTTCAAGGGCGCGACCCCCAACGGACTGCCCTTCTCCACCATGGCAGGACAGACCGGCGGCGGCAAGCAGGTCGTGGGCTTCCTGGGCATGGGCATTCTCTACTACTTATCACCCAAGTTCCTCCAGGCGGATGGCGGCTGGAGAAGGATCGTCTGGATGTCCAAGGGCCTCAAGGAGAGGGTAAAGGAAGGCATCGATGCTGACATGATGGACAAGATCGCCACCGAGGACGATGCCAAGGACATTGCAGCCCTCAAGGCATTCCTGCTCAAGGTCAACCATCCCGTCGTGGATGGCGTCGCCAGAAAGGTGGACAGCAAGAAGATCACCGAGGGCTGGAAGCTTGAAGAGGTCGATGATGATATCAAGGAGAAGGTCATGGCCTATATCGAGAAGACCGGCGGAGACATCAACATCGATACCGTAAAGTCCGAGCTTGCCCTGACCGAAGGCCAGTTCATGCAGGTCGTCGAGGCCTTGCAGGAAGACGGCGTGCTCGAGTGAGCAAATCTAAGAGAGGGTGTTAAACTATGCAGCTAAAACTGAAACCCAAGGCACCTGCAGCGGCGGCTCCAGCAGCCGCACCTGCAGCAGCAGGCGCAGCAGCACCAGCCATGAGCATGTCCGGCAGCGCCGGCGGCATAAAGCTGATTCTGAAGGATGCCAAGATAAGCATAGATAAGGTAGTACTCGCCAAGTAGAGTGCCGCCTTTTTCTCCCTTTTTTGGGAGATGCGGTTTTCCTGCGAGTGCGATTATCTGATCAAAGAGTGAGGGAGAGATATTATGCAGCTTAAGCTTAAGAAAAAGGAAGTGGCTCCGGCCGCAGCACCAGCAGCAGCACCTGCAGCAGGCGCAGCAGCTCCGGCTTTCGCCATGCCAGCAGCGTCGGGTGGGATGACCATTGAACTGAGGGGCGCGTCCATCCACGTAGCGGAAGTTGTAATAAAACCGAAAAAATAAGGAAGGCTAGACTTTGGGGAAAGTAATAGCGATAACTGGCAAAGGCGGCACCGGCAAGACCGCAGTGACCGCAATGCTCATCAGACATCTGACGAACTCCGGGAAAAAATTTCGAATCCTTGCTATCGATGCCGATCCTGATGCCAACCTGGCGGATGCGTTGGGCGTTCAAGTGGGAAAGACCATTGGCGATATGAGAGAGTTCATGCAGGATTCCAGGTTCACCGCTTCACCGGATACTGATAAGCAAGCTCTTTTTGAGGCCAAGGTCTTCGAGATTCTTTTAGAAGAAGATGGCTATGATCTTCTTGTAATGGGCAAGCCCGAGGGTTCTGGATGTTACTGTTATGTCAATAATCTTCTGCGAGCCATTATGGATAAGACCGCAACAGATTATGATCTGATCGTGATCGATACCCCTGCGGGCCTCGAGCATTTCAGCCGGAAGATATTTCCGGAACTCGA
>DAIO01000218.1:0-3258 GCA_002498745.1 Methanosaeta sp. UBA533
GCCACGGCCTGACCAACATTCTGGCAGCGGATATCATCCTGAACCTGAACAAGATCGAGTCCGGCACGAGATGAGAATTTGATCAAAATCGGCTCAGGAATTATGGATCTTTGCCCGCACTCTGCCCATCAACCTGTTCCCTTTTGGCCAGGCCAAGGCCGATGAACATCAATGGCGCCCCCAGTGTGACCCAGAGCCCTGCCAGCATGCTCCTAATGTAGTCGAGGATCCAGCCGGCAGCTTCAATCTGCACCGCCTCTTTCAATCCATACCAGATCAGGACCACTCCTATCATTCCCAGAAGATAGCGGACCAGACGCCTGGATAGTGGGCCGCCTGCCAAGAAACCTCCTCTCCTCTTTAAAACGGCATAGCCGGAAGAGATACCAAGCATCATCCCTGCAGCACAGAATGCGTTCACCGGGCTGAATGGATCGATGGGCTCTCCAGTTGCAGCCAGAGCATTGGCCTCCCAGGCAGAGGGCATCTGCCAGGCACCCGTGCCGGCCAGGCCCAGGAGATAAAGGGCGATGATGGCAAGAGATGCCAGGGTTGCGAGCAGGATCTGTCCTTTAAGATTCATTCTTACGATCTTCTCCTCCATAACTGGCATTGCCTTGATGGATGAGCCCAGGAGCACTGCACCCACGCCCCAGCCAACCAGCACATCTCCCAGGAAGTGGACCCCCAGATACGCTCGAGAGAGGCCGATGAAAAGGCAGGTGACGGCGGCCAGGAGATAGGCCCAGCGCTTGTGGATGAGATGAGCGGTCAGGCCCCAGATGGAGACGGCATTCTGGGCGTGCCCGGAGGGCATGCCAAAGGAGGGTTCAGTGCTCCAGGCCTGGACATTGGGATCGACCCAGCAGGGCCGGGGGCTGTGCAGGGCGATCTTCAGGACGGCATTCAGCCCATGGCTCGTGACCAGCATCAATCCGACTCTAAAGCCTTGCTTTGCATCCCAGCACCAGTACAAGAAGGGCATGGAAAGGAGCATGAACTCTGCAGATCCCAATGAAGAGGCGAATTTCATTATTGTGATGGCCCAATCACGGCTCTGCAAGAATAGGGTTATGTAGAGGTCTGTATCCATCATGCTCCAAAAAATATCTGTGGCCTATTGCGCCTTCTCGTCCGTCTGCATCATGCCGAAGATGTTCTTCTCGCTATCCAGGCAGTAGGCCAGCCAGCCGACACCCATAATTGGCATCTTGGGGACAGCAACCCTTCCCCTGCCCGAATAACCCGGTCGATATGCTCGTCAAGGTCAGGAACTTCTATTGTGCAGACGAATGAGTTGACCGATTGTCCCTCTGCCGGAGCGGGACCGCGGCGGAAGACGAGCCCACCATTGATGCCAGGCTCGGTCTCTGAGCCGGTCGTAACCTGCCAGTAACGATTCTCATCCTTGATCTTCACTTTTGGGATCAGCCATTCATCGATCTGCCAGCCGAAGACCTCCCGGTAGAAGCTCGCTGCTCTCTCGGGATTCTCTGCCTGTATCTCAAAATGCACTACTCGGTTCATGCGAAATGCATTATTTATGCATTATATTTAGATTAATTGGCTTGCTCCTCTTCCTGAGAGTGATCATTCTCCGGTCTTGGACAAGATGATGCATCGACCGGCTGCTTCATGATTATGACATTCTGATATGGATACGGAATCTCAATTCCCTCTGCATCAAACCTTTTTTTGACAGCTTCCCTTATGTCGCACCCGGCATCATATGCCATCCCCCTGCTGGGAACATAAAAGGTCAGGCGCAGATTAACGGCAAAGTCTCCCAGCTCAGTGAGGCGGACATTGATCTCTTTATCCTTCAATACATGGGGATGTCTTTTGGTTTCCTCTATGATGATGCTCCTGGCCTTATCGATATCTGAAGAGTAGCCTATGCCGAAATTCACCGGCCAGATGATCTCAGGATTGTTGATGCTCCAGTTCACAATAGAGTCAGAACCCATAATCTTGTTTGGGACAATTACCCTCCGCTCATCCCAGGTGCATATTATCGTATGGCGCAGGGTTATATCCTCGATATGGCCGTACTCGCCCTTGAAGTCGACATAGTCGCCAATGCGCATGGGCTTGAAGATCGCCAGGAAGATGCCGGATATTATATTGGACAGGGAGTCCTGGGCGGCAAAACCAATGGCCAGGGTTGCCACACCAGCGCCGGCCAGCATGGCGATGGCAATTCTGTTCAGGGAGGGGATCAGGAGTATGGTCATTAAAAAGCCGATGGAATATATCGCCGCGACGATGAGCCTGCGGGTCATGACATGGGAGGTCTCATCAAACTCTTTGCCAAGCCGGCTGGATTCCATAATTTTAGGGATCTGCTTCTCCAGCAGACCATTGACCAGCCGGGCGATTAAAATAGTTAAGATGATAATTATAGATATGGATATGATGGTCGAGATAATGTACCATATGTTCTCTGCCAGAGCGCTTCCAATATAACGTATATATACGTATTTTATTATTGATATAATATCCTCTGCAGGACCTCGTCCGGTCAATTGGGAGGAGAACTCAGGAATATCTGCAAAGGGAAAAGCCATAAACCAGATTTCGACATCTGCGATACATAAAGGTTTGTGTCATCCAGGCTTCCGCCGGGCCGCAGGCTGCAACCTAAAAAAAATGGGTGGAAGTCCTTTCCGGCTGGATGCAGCTAATCGCACACAGCCGCTTCTGTCAGCGAGCGCAGTGGCACCACATAAGGCCGTCCCATAGCGTTCATTACCATGGCCTCTATGCCATAGACCTGGCCGATATTGACCTCATTGAGAAGCGCCTTCGGCTCTCCTGCGGCATAGACCTTTCCGTCCTTGAGCATTACCAGCTTATCTGAGAATCGGGAGGCTAAGTTGAGGTCATGGATGGCCATCACTGCGGAGATCTTCTTCTCCTTGACCAGGCTGCTCACCGTCTCCATCACCTCTAGCTGATGGAGCATATCCAGGTTGGATGTGGGCTCGTCCAGGAGCAGGACTGCCGGTTCCTGGGCCAGAGCACGGGCGATGAGCACCTTCTGTTTCTGGCCGCCGGAGAGCTGGGAGAAGTCACGCATGGCCAGGTCCTCTAGATGCAGCCTCTCCAAGACCTCAGCCACCTTATCCAGGTCTGAATCCTGTACCCTCCAGCCGATATGAGGCCTTCTGCCCATGAGGACAGTATCAAAGACGGTTGTGGCCAGAGGGGTGGAGCTGGATTGGGGCACATAGCCGATCTGCCTGGCCAGCTCCTGCC
>DAIO01000064.1:0-2559 GCA_002498745.1 Methanosaeta sp. UBA533
CCGATCTGCCTGGCCAGCTCCTGCCGGCTCATCCTTTCTATCTCCTGGCCGTCCATGAGGATGCTGCCCTTGGGCTTGAGGATGCGGTCCATGCACTTTATAAGGGTGGTCTTTCCCGAGCCGTTTGGCCCCACCAGGCTCAAGATCTCTGAGCTCTTCACAATGATGTTTACTCCATCGAGTATCTTATGGCTGTTGTAGCCGAATACGAGGTTCTTGATCGTGATTTCCACCAAGGGGCTGCCTCCTTTGAATATCGGATATCTGAAGACGATGCGGCGCACATCTCAGATGAAACGCATCTAGATATTCTTCTGTGATCGATTTTGTTAATATCTATTTTCTAATTCATGCTATCTATTATGGATAAATAGCTGTTGGTGTATGGATGGAATTTCGCAAAAACATCTCATTGTAAATGGATTTCATGATAGATGATTATGGTATCATATATCATTTATGCGCTGGTCTCCGAAAATCAAGATCATAAGCTGCCCGCGAGGCCAAATTATAGTATCAGAAAATAATATTAATTATGAAAAAGATAACATTTATTGATAACTTCTCCTTGGTTGAAAATAGGGATGCTCACTTCCCAATTTTTAAAAAAATTTGGTTATAAATAATTAGACATCTGTCAATGATATGGTGTGACTATTCCATAGACAGTGGTGCCTGGTGGCACATTTATGATCTTCTGCACTCCCCTTTCGAAGTAAATATCCTTCGGGTAATTGTGCTCTCCATCGAAGACCCTGATGTTATGGATCATTCCGCCCACCACCTTGAACTTGAAGACACCATCCAGAAGATCGCCGCCTGTTCCCTCTTTGCCAATGAGAACTCCGTCCACATAGACATCATAGCCCTTCAAGGTGGTCTGGATGGTCACCGGAGTATCTCCCGCAACAATTGCAGGCACGGCAGGCTTTGCAGCCACCGCAGCCGGGTATTGGGTGGTGCTGCTGGCAGAGGTAGTCTGCTGGGCTGATTATTGAGCACAAAGAGGAGAATGTGCCTGCCCACCTCATCAGCCTTGAAGTTCAGGCTGTTGTATCCGGGGTAGAGGTCCAGACGCTTGCTGGTGATATTGAGGGAGTTGCTCTGAAGCATCCAATAGTAGTCCGCCTGGCCGCCCACGGGGGCAAAGGCGATGAACTGAATGCCGGATCCCGTAGGAACAATGGCATACTGGGACCAGTCAGCTCCTTTCTGAATCCAGAGCTCATTTCCTCTGCTGGTGGCCACTGTAGATTGGTACTGGGTATATGCGATCTCCTTGCCGCTGCCGAAATATATCCGAGAAGGAACATTTTGAGTCACATCGATCTTTACCGGAGCGAAGGTCTTGACCACTGGGACAGAGCTCTCCATATAGAACTCGGAAAAGAAGGTGGTGGCGGTGCTGACATCCTCGAACTCCGGGCCAAACCAGAAACCCTCCCCACCTTCGGCGCCGAATCCGAACAGGCTCTTGACGAATTCTTCATCGAAGCCAGTCTCGGAGACCTCCATGGACTGCGATATGGATACTCAATGAATACTGACTGGACTTGTATCTATTTAGCCTTAAGTCTTGTATCAGGCTCATCTGAATATCATGGAAGAGAAAAAGAGTTATTTTATCCTGTTATGAAACACTCTCTTTGCCTTTCCTTCCTGGCGGGGCAGGCCTCCCAGGGGGAAGACGTCTCCTTTGGGGGAGAATCCCAGCGCCTCTTTGAGCGCCTTTTCCACCATGTAGCCGGTCACTCCCGGTTCGGCTTCGACATTGACCCGGACGCTATTGACACCGTCCTCCTCCTCCAATATGATCTGATAGTTGTTGCCGATGCCCGGTATTCCCAGGAGGGTTTGCTCAATCTGCTTGGGGAAGAAGTTCACCCCTTTCACAATCAGCATGTCATCCCTTCGCCCGGTTATCGGTGCCAGACGGACGTGAGTTCTGCCGCATTCGCATCTATCCCGGGATATGACATGGGTGAGGTCAGCTGTTCGGAAACGGATCATGGGCAGAGCCTGCCGGGTGAGAGAGGTGAAGACCAGCTCCCCTTCCTCCCCGTCATCCACTGGCTCTCCCGTTTTTGGATCGATGACCTCCAGGATGTACTGATCCTCCCAGACGTGGATTCCATCGTGTGCCGGGCAGTCCATGCCTAAAGTGCCAACACCTCCGGACTCAGTCATGCCGTATATGTCGAAGACGTCGATGTCCAGGCCCGAGGAGATCTTCTTTTTCATGGAGTCAGAGAAAACCTCTGCTCCGAAGATGCCTATCTCCAGCTCCGGCAGGCTCTCCTTCTCCTCGGCCAGCACCTCCATCAGCCGGATGCCATAGCTCACCACTCCGGTGAAAATCCTCGTCTTCAGATCTCGAGCTAGGCGGATTTGCCGGGCGGTGTTTCCCGGACCGGCGGGGATCACGAACAGGCCTGCTGCCCGGGCGCCATGATACATGCCAAAGCCGCCATTGAAAAGGCCGAAAAGGGGTGTGATCTGGGTGGCGTCCCCAGGCTTCGCCCCGGACATGCGATAGCAGCGGGCCATGCATTCCGCCCA
>DAIO01000004.1:0-2726 GCA_002498745.1 Methanosaeta sp. UBA533
CAGTTCATCTCCAACCTCCATCTGGTCTCATCGGCCAGTGTGGCGGAGATGATCAAGGTGATGGAGGGCTGCTACAGGGATGTGAACATCGCCCTGGCCAATGAGCTCTATAAGATCTGTCAGGATCTGGGAATCGACTTTTTCGAGGCGAGAGATAAGGCATGCCATCAGTTCTGCCATATCCACCTGCCTTCCACCGGGGTGGGTGGGCACTGCATCCCCGTTTACCCCTGGTTTTTGATCAAAGAGATGGAAACGCGAGAGATGTTCGACAAATGCCGCCTTCTTCATACCTCCCGCATCCTCAATGATGAGATGATCCAGTACTGGGCGGAGAGGATAATGCTGGAGTGCATGAAGATCAACAAGCCGCTCTGTGAAATCAAGATCTGCATCAAGGGAATAACATTCCGGGCGGGGGTCAGAGAGTTCTATCACAGCAGAAACCTTGCACTGGCAAGGCTTCTTTATGATAAAGGGCTGGACGTCTACGTGGCCGATCCACTGCTGAACAATGATGAAGTGGCCGCCAGGGGCTTTGAAAGCATCAAGCCCCAAGAGGCCGACCTGATATTCGATCCCTTCCAATTGAACTTCGAGTCTGGAAAAGCTCTCTAGGGACTTGATCGCATGAAGATAGCAACCATTGTCGGCGCCCGGCCCAACTTCATCAAGCTGGCTCCGGTATCAAAGGAGATAAGAAAGCGAGACCATAAGGAGGTCATAGTCCATACCGGCCAGCACTATAACTATGAGATGGACAGGATATTCTTCGATCAGATGGGGATAGCTGCTCCAGACTATCACCTTGGCATAGGCTCTGGCAGCCATGGATTTCAGACCGGTGAGATGCTCAAGAAAACGGAAGAGGTCCTGCAAAAGGAGATGCCGGATGCGGTCATAGTATTCGGAGACACCAACTCCACACTAGCCGGTGGGCTGGCGGCGGCAAAGATGCATATCAAGTGTGCTCATATCGAGGCCGGACTGAGGTCGTTTGACAAGAGGATGCCCGAAGAGATCAACCGGGTGCTGGTGGACCATTGCTCTGATCTCCTCCTCTGTCCGACGACGACCGCAGTGGATAACCTGAAAATGGAAGGGATTGTCCAGAACGTCCATCTGACGGGAGATGTGATGGTGGACGCGCAAAAGGATTGCGAGAGGATTGCCGAGAGCGAATCTCATATCCTTGAGGCTCTGGGGCTCAAGCCCTGGAGCTACTATCTGGCAACTGTTCACCGGGCATCCAACACCGACGACCCGGAAAACCTCAGGGCGATTGCTCTCGCCCTCCAGGATCTGGATGATGTTGTCTTTCCCTGTCATCCTCGCGCGGAGAAGTACCTGAAGAAGTTCGGCCTGTGGGATGATCTGGAAAAAAATATCAGGATGATAAAGCCAGTGGGATACCTGGATATGCTTCTTTTGGAGAAGAACGCCAAAAAGATCGTCACCGACTCGGGTGGGGTGCAAAAAGAGGCATATCTCTTGGGCATTCCCTGCATAACCCTTAGGGACACGACGGAATGGATAGAGACGGTAAACGACGGCTGGAACGTCCTCGTCCGGCCGGGGGAGGATATCGCCTCTGCGATCAGAGATTTCCGGCCGAGGCATGAGCGCCAGGATGTATTTGGAAAGGGCAGGGCGAGCGCTATGATCGTGGATCTAGTCGAGAAGCTGGTCGGGTCAGGTGGATCTTGAAGATACTCCTTTTAGCCAATCAGCCGGAGAGGACCACCAGGCTCAGGATGTTCAGGGGCACCCTCCAGTCCCAGGGGCATGAGGTAATCGTTCCCAGCTTCGGCACTAGAAACTGGATCAGCATTGCCAGGCAGGCGAAGAGGATGGCACTGGACCATAAGCCGGATGTGGTTCATATCTTCAATGTCCCTGACGTGATCTATCACGGTTTTGCCGGACTGCGGGGAAGGGGCTATAAAAAGCTGATCTACGACTATCGCTCACCCTGGGGGGTTGAGTTCGCGCAGACCTTTCTAGCTCCGGGGAAGGCATTTGCCGAGCGCTTCGAAAGGGAGCTGGCAGAAGCTGCGGACGTCATCACCACCGTCAATGAGCCGCTTGAAAAGAAGGTGAAAGAGTATGCCCCTCAAAAGAAGGTCTACATCGTTCCCAACTATCCGCTGCGCTCTTTCTGCCAGAAGGTTGATGAATTCGACATGGGTGAATATGCTGTCCATCCGGGAAAAGGGCCGATAATATTCATCGGCAGGGTATGCACCCAGGAGGGAATCGGGAAACTGCTGGAGCTTGCCCGGGCAATTCCGGAAAGGGAGTTTTGGATTGTGGGCGGCGGTCCTTTTGCCCGTTATTATTTGTGGAGAAAGCCGGCAAACGTCAGGAATCTGGGTTGGCAGCCGCATGAGAAGGTGGCAGCACTGCTTGGCAAAGCCAGCTTATGCCTGATTCCCCGGGAGGAGAATGCCCTCACCCCCTACTCCACGGACAAAAGCGTCTGGAAGCTCAATGAGTATCTGGCTTTGGGCAAGATAGTGGTGGCATCGGGGGTGACCATGATCGAGAAGAGAAAGAACCTGGTGATTGTACCCTCCCGGGATCTGGAGAGAGCAGTGAGAGACAACCTGCTGCGAGAGCCTGAGCCGATGGGCCGGGAGGATTATAGGTTCTGGGACACAAACGATAAGGTCATTCAGGAGGTCTATGAGAGCCTGTGAGCGCTCACAGGCTCAAGTGCCTTTGAT
>DAIO01000146.1:0-5032 GCA_002498745.1 Methanosaeta sp. UBA533
TACATCACAATCGGGACACTACCCTTTTATCCTAATCAGACTTTTTTATTGTTATTTGACTTCACATTTATAAATCTGATTCCGAAAGGGGCATATACAGCTTGAATTCATGATCAGATTGGATATGATAATGATAGATGGATGACAAACAGGAGCGATGATGGGCAAGGAGTTGGCAAAGGATATCAATATCGGGGATATGCCTGCAAAAGCAGCAGATGATGCGGCAATCTCTGTAAGAGGCCTCACCAAGAGGTTTGGCGAGACGATCGCTGTAGACAACATCGACCTTCAGATCAGAAAGGGGGAGCTCTTCGGACTTCTGGGCGCCAACGGTGCGGGAAAGAGCACCATTATCAAGATGCTCACCACCATGCTCACCCCCACCTCAGGCGAGGCCAGGGTTTGGGGCTATGACATCGTCCGGGAGAGGAACGAGGTGCGATCCTCTATCGGGGTCGTCTTTCAGGATCCAGCACTGGATGGCATGCTCACCGGCAGGGAGAACCTGGACTTTCACGGCAGGATGTACGGAATGAACGCCGCCCTCAGAAAAGCCAGAATCGCCGATGTCCTGAAGCTGGTCGACCTGAAGGAGAAGGCAGACACCAAGATGCAGGACTACTCCGGGGGGATGAAACGCCGGCTGGAGATCGCCCGGGGGCTGATGCACCGCCCTCATGTCCTATTTCTAGATGAGCCCACCATCGGCCTTGATGCCCAAACCAGGCGATACATCTGGGAGTACATCGGCCGCATGAACAAAGAGATGAATGTGACTATTATCCTCACCACTCATTACATGGAGGAGGCGGACTATCTGTGCAATCGGGTGGCCATCATGGACAGCGGCAGGATCGTGGCCCTGGACAGGCCGGAGAGCCTCAAGGATACCATCGGTTCAGATACCATAACCCTGATGACTGATAGCGGCGGGGACGCTCTCGTCCGGTCTTTGCGGTCATTCTCCTGGATCAAGTCCATCTGCTCGGATAATGGAAGCATCAAGCTTCATGTTGATCATGCCCAGTCCAGAATAGCAGAAGTGGTGCTGGAAGCGAGCAGGAACAATGCGGTCATAACCTCTGTCGGTCTGCACAAACCAACACTGGAGGATGTATTCATCAAATACACTGGCAAGAAGATAAAAGAGAACGGCGGCAAAGATAAGGGTGCAGATATCGCTCTCCCCAGAGGCGGCAGATGATCGCAGACAAGGTCAAAGGCGATCTGTACGCCATCTACAGCATCTGGCTGCGGGAGATGCTGCGCTTCTTCCGGCTCAAGAGCAGGCTGTTCGGCTCGGTTGCTTCTCCATTCTTCTTCCTGGCATTTCTGGGGATTGGCTTTAACAATATCGGCAGAATTCCCGGAATTCCCTAAGGAGTGAACTACATGAGCTTTCTCACCCCGGGAATCATAGGCATGACTCTGCTCTTCTCGGCGACATTTGCCGGCTTATCTGTCCTCTGGGACCGGGAGTTTGGCTTTTTGAAGGAGATAATGGTCTCGCCGGTGAGCAGGATAGCGATAGTGCTGGGACGCACCGCTGGCGGCCTGACCACTGGCATTCTTCAGGCTCTGATCATAATGCTCTCGGGGATACTGCTGGGTATGGGCATTCCCAGCATCCAGGGGCTGATTCTATCCCTGGTCTTTATGATTCTCATAGCAACGACGTTCATCGGCCTGGGCCTGGCCTTTGCGTCCAAGATGGAGGATATGTCAGGATTCAGCCTGATCATGAACTTCCTGATATTCCCACTTTTCTTCCTCTCCGGAGCGCTCTATCCCTTAGACCAGTTCCCGGAGATTATCAAGATCCTGGCTTATTTCAATCCCCTCACCTATGGTGTGGATGGACTGAGATACTGCCTGATAGGCATAAGCGCCTTCTCGCCCCTCACTGATTTTGCCGTTCTGGGGGTATGCTGTGCGGCAATGCTGTTCCTGGGAGCATATCTATTCGAGACCACTGAGGTGAACTGATCAGGATTATTCAACCACTGCCTTCTGAAGGGCGTGGCAGTTGACTAATCCGTGCCGGGCTTACATCTGCCCGGCTCATGCGCGATAGCCGATGCTGACCCGGCCGGCGTTGCTCTCCATGTCCAGAACGCTGCTTTTGCTCGCGCTGTTCTGGCTTTCGGATGATGCCTTTGGACTTGTCATAATCTCCTTATATTTTGATATGTTCCCCTTCGATCCCTGGGGAATGGGATCCTCCCACCAGGCAGATGAGTTAAACTCATTATTGCCGTCCTCCGCAAGATCGGCATGGCCATCATCCACTAGCATTCTGTTCACCGGAGGCCATATCGGACGGTAGCGGGAATCTATGAGATAGATTACGCAGACCATCTGCCCCCATTCATTGCGGCCTTCAGTGCTGTTCTCATCGATATCGATATAAACGATCTGATCCTTCAGCAATAGATCCGCCGCTTTTCGGGCCGCCTTTCCCTCCGGGGTCACTGTGGATGGTGCGGCAATATCCGCCAGCCTCACGCTGTCCACCCCCGTCGTCCTGGGATCATTGATCACCATCTCTATTCCCAGTGAGTCTGCGCTGATCACGCTCACAATTCGCCCTACTGCTTCATCGGGGACGGCCAGAGCACCAGGATTAAACGCCTCAAAGATCAACATCATCATGATCGATAACATAGCCAGCTTCAGATTCATTGCAACCTCGGCAGGATTTGCGATCTTACCTCAACTATTGGCCTTTCAATGGCTCCAGTCAACAGCAACTGTTCGCATTCTGCTTGAACCATCACAAGTATAAAGGATAAATCCTCTCCTCGACAGGATAGTATGAAAAAGAGGAGTAGCTAGGAGATATCGGATGACAATCAAGGTGAGCATAGCGACATTCAACCTCATGAGCCTGGACGACCGGCCAGATAGAAGCCCTAGCCTGGATGAACGCATACCAGTCCTTCGGCCCCAGCTCATCCGATTGGACGCTGACATTCTCTGCCTGCAAGAGATCTGCGCCCAGCACGAGCGCAACGGGAGGCCTCGCCTGGAGGCTTTGGACCGCCTCTTAGAAGGAACTCCCTATGAGAACTTCAACAGGGCCTCAACCGTGGACCGGGATGGAAATTACCTTAGCCATCACAATCTGGTCATTCTCAGCCGCTTCGATATCATGGAGCAGCATCAATATCAGCATGAGTATGCCCCCTCGCCGAGCTACAAGAAGGTAACTGCCCTGCCCGAGGAGCTGGAGGCACGGGAGATCTCCTGGGAGAGGCCCATTCTCCACGCAAAGGTCAGGCTGCCCAATGGAGCGGTTCTGGATGTGATCAACCTGCACCTCAAATCCCGCCGGCCGACCAACATCCAGGGTCATAAGCTGAGCGAGAGAACCTGGAAGACGGCATTCGGCTGGGCAGAAGGGGTCTTCATATCCAGCATGAAACGCATTGGCCAGGCTCTTGAGACCCGCATTCTGATAGACAATCTATTCGATGACAATCGCTGTGCTCTCATTGCCGTCTGCGGGGATTTCAACGAGGAGTTCGATGAAGTCTCCATAGAGGCTATCCGGGGTGACGTGGAGAACACGGGGAACATGGACCTGGCCATGAGGGTCATGGTGCCAACAGAGAGAAACATTCCCGAGCCCGCACGCTATTCTCTTCTGCATAACGGCAAGGGCAAGATGCTAGACCATATTCTTGTATCAAGGACGATGCTCGCCTTCTTCAAGGGCTCTGAGGTGCACAACGAGCTCTTGCATGATGAGTCCATAGTCTTCGCTCCCAAGATCTTCTATCCCGAGTCCGATCATGCCCCGGTGATCGCCCGCTTTGAGCTGCCGGAATCGGATATCAAATGGTCCACTACTGCCAGCGTCTTGAGAAGGGAGAGAGGCAGAGACAAGAGCCATCGATCAAGATATAAGTAAAAATGATAAAACGATATGAGCAAAAAGAGCGGCGGGATCCTGCCTTTCAGGTTTCAGGACAATCATCTTGAGGTCTTTCTCGTTCACCCCGGAGGGCCCTTGTGGGCGGGGAAGGACGAGGGAGCCTGGTCGATATCCAAAGGCCTTTTCGAGGAGAACGAGAGCCCCCTGGATGCAGCAAGAAGGGAGTTTAAGGAAGAGACGGGCTTTGAGGTTGATGGGGTTTTCATAGAGCTGGGAAGGATAAAGCAGCCCCGCGGAAAGATCGTTTTTGCCTGGGCGGTGGAAAAGAACCTGGATGAGAGGAGGATTGTGAGCAATAAGTTCATGCTTGAGTGGCCCAGGAGATCGGGGATAATGCGGGAGTTTCCCGAGATCGACAGAGCAGACTGGTTTGAAATAGAGTCTGCCCGGAAAAAGATCCTCAAAGGACAGCAGGGTTTCATCGACCGGCTGCTGCATGCCCTGGATCATCCAGATGTGCATCATCCCGAAATTGATCAGGATGAGTTCATCTCGATAGAGCGCTCTTGACCTTCACCACCAGTTCTTCTTTCACCGCACTCCTGCGGTCTCCCCCGCAGACGATGCCCCGCACGCCGATGATGTCCGGCTGCAGGCGCAAGAGCGTTCCCAGATGAGGAAATCCGATGCTGCCAGCCAGGGCAACCTCCAGGTCAAATGAGTGGCCAAGCTCTATGAAATCCGCTAAATCCTCTTCACCCATGAAGTCGAATGTCGGCTTCCCATCCTTTATGGCCGTGTCCACCATCACCACATCTGCCCCCGCCTTAGAAGCGGCTGCGGGCAGGAGCATGGGAGATATGCTTCCAACACGAAGGTAGTCAGAGTAGCCTGAAGCCACCACCTTCTTCTCTGGATCGAGGTCCTTGACCGCTCGCACAATGGCTTTGAGCATCTCTTCTGCCTGATCATGAGTTTTCACTCCCAAGAGGCCCGCTTTGACGTAATCCGCGCCTGAGGACGCTGCGCCCAAAGCTGCCAGGCTCGCTGTTCCCGGCTTGAACTCCATGTCGCCGATGGTCGCACTTACCGGCACCCTGCCTCCTGCCAGGTCTGCTACCGAGCGTATGACCCAGGGGAAGTTCGCACCCA
>DAIO01000072.1:0-30801 GCA_002498745.1 Methanosaeta sp. UBA533
TATCTCGTGCCCGAAACCGGGATCATCCCGAAGCTATAAATTCCTCCAAAACATCCGGAGAGCGATGAATCAGTGTGAGAGATGCCAGGGCCGTGGAGTGCTCACGGTTGGAGAGAAGCCCTGCCCCAACTGCAATGGCAAGGGAACGACCGAGTCCATCTCCCTGGGAGAGGCATCGGACAGAGATATGAAGTCTCTGATCGAGAGCGGCTCGGCAAAATGCAGCGTCTGTCAGGGTAGCGGCAAGATTCCGATCACCGAGATCTGCCCTGATTGCCATGGCCTTGGCCGGGAATACCTGTGCGTGGTCTGCAAGACAAAGCTGGACAGCAAAAAGGAGCTGTGCGAGCGTTGCGCCAAAAAGCCGCTGGTCCACATCCTCGATCCAGCCTGCGACATCAGAGATATCTCCGTGGGGGAGATCTACCAGGGCAAGGTCTCCGGTCTGGCTAACTTCGGGGCTTTTGTCGATCTATCCGATTCTGTGCGCGGCCTGGCCCACAATAAATATCTCAAGAGCCGTCCGGAGGCTGGAGACGCCATCTTGGTGACGGTGAGAAACATCCTGCCCAATGGCAACATAGAGCTTGAGCCGGCGGAGCTGAAGGAGTACAACACGGTGGAGGTGGAAAAAGACCTTCCTCTATCCAAGGCATCTGATCTGCACAGCCAGGTGGGCAAGACGGTCATGATCAAGGGAGAGGTGATCCAGGTCAAGCAGACCGGCGGTCCGACCATCTTCACCCTGGCCGACGACAGCGGCCTGGTCTTCTGCGCTGCCTTCGAACGGGCCGGAGTGCGGGCGTATGCTGACATTGACAGCGATATGATGGTCCGGGTCATCGGCGAAGTCAGCCTGCGCAACAACCAGGTTCAGGTGGAGATAAAATCCATGAAACGCCTCTGGGGAGGCGATGCCTCGGTAGTTAAAGACCAGATAGAGAAGGCCATTGACCTTCGGGCCGAGCCTGCCCAGACGGAGTTTTTGGTCAAAAGCGAGATCATGGACCGGCTGCGTCCGGCGATGAAGGCGGTGGCCAAAGAGATCCGCCGCGCTGTCCTCAAGTCCCGGCCCATTGTGGTCCGCCATCATGCCGACGCGGATGGCATTTCCGCTGCAGTGGCCATTGAGATGGCCATACTTCCCCTGATTGCGGAGGTGAGCGGCCCGGATGCCGAGTACCACAACTACCGCCGCGCCCCCAGCAAAGCCCCGTTCTACGAGCTGGAGGATGTGACCAAGGACCTGACATTTGCCCTGGAGGATCAGAGCCGGCACGGTCAGAAGATGCCTCTGATCGTTCTGATGGACAACGGCTCTACCGAGGAGGATGTTCCCGCCATGCGCCAGGCCCAGGTCTACGGCCTGGAGATGCTGGTGGTCGACCATCACCATCCCCATAAGATCGTGGACCAGTTCCTGGTGGCCCACGTCAATCCCGCTCATGCGGGAGGGGACTTCGGCCTGACCACGGGCATGCTGGCCACGGAGATCGCCCGCATGATCCATCCCGAGGTCGAGAACAAGATCCGTCATTTTCCGGCCGTCTCCGCGATAGGCGACCGCAGCGAGGCACCAGAGGCTGGTGCATACATCCGTCTGGTAGAGGACCGGTTCCCGAGAGATGACCTGAAAAAGATCGCCCTCGCTTTGGACTATGAGGCCTTCTGGCAGCGCTTCAACGATGGCCGGGGGCTGATAAACGACATCCTGTGCCTTGGCAGGCTTGACCGGCACCAGAAGATCGTCGAGCTTCTATGCGAGCAGGCCAATGCCGCCATAGACGAGCAGCTTCGGGCGAGCATGGGCAATGTCAAGAGCACCAAGCTTCCCAACGGCATCATCATGAACGTCCTGGATGTGGAGAACTTCGCTCATAAGTTCACCTTCCCCCCGCCAGGCAAGACCTCAGGCGAGGTGCACGACCGACTTTGCCAGAAATACGACGGAAAGCCGGTGGTCACTATCGGCTACGGCCCGGATTTTGCAGTGCTGCGCAGCCGGGGAGTGAGGATGAACATCCCCCAAATGGTCCGGGAATTGATGGAGGAGATCCCCAATGGAGGGGTCTCAGGAGGAGGTCATCTCGTCGTTGGTTCCATCAAGTTCGTAGGTGGGATGAGAAAAGAGGTTCTGGCGAAGCTGGCAGAGAAGATCGCCGCCTGCTCGGTGGACGAGGTTCCCCTGAAGGCTCAGGCATTGCGTGCTGAGGCAATGTGACCTTCTTCATCCCCCGAACATCAATATCATCCTCATCTTTTCTGATTTTCCTTTATCCACCAATAGTCCTGTCTAGCAGCCTCCTCCCTTTGTCTTTGACATAGCGGTGTTTGCAGTGCTGCGCAGCCGGGGAGTGAGGATGAACACTCCCCAGATGGTCCGGGAATTGGTGGAGGAGATCCCCAACGGTGGGGTTTCAGGGGGAGGACATCTCGTCGTCGGTTCCATCAAGTTCGTGGGTGGGATGAGAAAAGCGGTCCTGGCAAAGCTTGCAGAGAAGATCACCGCCTGCAGGGTAGACGGGGTGGCTGCGGTGAGGGCGGATAGACGGCGGAACGCGGGCCGGGCGTACTTTCTTTATCGTCAATCAGCGGTTGATTTGCCGCGTTTTTGGAGCGCCTTTTAGGCTCCTTGCGGTTTTACATGGATACCTGAGTCCCCTATTTGGTAATCTCTGAAAAGAGTGCGAAAGTTTATATTCGATAAATGTCGTATTTCAGTCCTATTGTCGTTAGGACGCACCTAAGAAGGAGATGTGTTTAAATGATCAAAAAAATTAGATCGGTATCAACTGTGCGGATCAACATTTGGATTAAGACCATAATGGCATTGGCCATGATCTGCACAATCGCAATGGCCCAGCAGAACACACCAGAGTACTGGATAGATAAAGGCCAGGTCCTTTTGGGAGAGCAATCCTTAAATGAGAGTATTATTGCATTCGATAATGCCATTAAGATCGCCAATTCAAGCCAGGAGCAGGTAGCTGCATGGCGCGGCAAGGCCATTGCTCTCCAAGAGATGGGGAAGTTCCCAGAGGCTATAGAGGCGAATCGCATGGCTATAGAGCTAAATCCCCTGGAGTTGGATATCTGGAGCGCACAGGGTTTCCTTTTTGCAGAATTAGGTAGATACAACGAATCTGTAGAATCATACGACATGGTCATTCAGACTGAACCGGATAAGGTCAGTGATTGGATAGGCCGAGGCGATGCCCTTGATAATACAGGAAGATCTGATGAAGCTGTTAAAGACTATGAGAGATCGCTAAAGATCCTAAACGAAACCATCCAAGCAAATTCAAATGATCCCGACGCCTGGTCGAGCAAAGGCTATGTCCTCAACAAATTAGAAATGTATAGCGAAGCCCTTGAAGCTTATGACAAAGCCATTGAGGTAGCTCAACCCTCTGAAGACTATATGGCAGGAATATCAACATCTAAAGCCTGGACAGGAAAGGGCATAGTTCTCGCTAATATGGATAAATACGATGATGCACTCAATGCCTTTGACAAGGCGATAGAGATATCTCCTGATTATTCTGTAGCCATGCAGAGCAAGGGGGATGTCCTCATGACCATGGGCAAGTATGAAGATGCCCTAGCGGAATATGATCGCGCCATACAGATTGACCCGATGTTTCCAAGAATCTGGTATAAAAAAGGCCTCGCATTGAAGGCTCTTGATCGCAACTCTGACGCGGATGCGGCTATAGCTAGGGCCAAGGAGATGGGCTATATAAGTTAGGCACATCTCCACTTATATTTTTATAATTAATCATCTATCTTAATTAACGGGATCATTGAGTCTCGGCGAGCAAATTGCTCTACTTCCTCCAAGCCTTCTTCACCAGCCCCATGCCCCTGTCTTTAACATAGCTATGCATGACCTCCTGGAGCATAGCTACGAACTGATCCTGGCTAAAGTTGAGCTGCGAGGCCAGCCGCTCCACCACCGGCTCGATGTTCTTGACCTCATCGCTATTGATGCTTCTCAAGACCACTGCAGATAGAGCCATGAGGCGGAGCCCTTCCTGGATCCTGTCCATCTGCACCGCCAGGGCGCCGAGCTGAAAGAGCGCTCCTGCCTCACCCGGCTGATCTTTCAGTTCCTGATAGACCTGCAAAGCCTCCCGGAAATGCTCCGCGGCCATTTCCATCTCCCCTGCCTGAGAGCTGATCATTCCCAATCCATGCAGGCTGGCGGCCATCCCTTTGCGGTCGCCCAGATCCCTGGTGATGGCCAGGGCCTCAATAAGCTCCTCTGTTGCCCGAGCAAGCTCTCCGGTCTCCCGGTCAACATCGGCCAGATAAAAGAGCAGTACCGCCTCACCTGCTCGATCTTTTGCCTCTCTGGCCAGCTCCAGGGATCGGGCCAGCCTGGGCCGGGCAGAATCGTAGTGGCCTTGCATCATATCAATGGAGGCCAGAGCCTGCAGAACTGCAGCCTCTCCCCGCAGGTCCTTTTGGTCAAGATGCATCTGCAGAGCTTTCTCTAAGCTCTCCTCAGCCTGATCATGCTCTCCCTGGTCAAGCCGGATCATTCCCAGCCCCTGATAGCTGATGGCATCCGGAGCGATATCCAGGGCTCTTTTGTACCACTGGGCAGCGTTCTTGAGATCCATCTGATGAGCATAGGCCTGGGCGATCCAGTTCATCGAATCCTTGTCCGGCTCCAGCTCCAGTATCTCCCGGTTCAGCCTTATCAGCTCGGTGTAGTATCCCCGCCGATCCAGGTAGCTGCTGATCCTGGCGGTCACCCTCCTCGCCTCAGCCAGATCGCCGGCCTCCAGATAGTGCCCCCGCGCCTCTAAGAGGCCGTCCAGACGGAACAAGAAAAGCTCAGGAGAGCGGCCCGATTCCGCCATCTCCTCCAGAAATCGGCCTGCCCTCTTATGAGCCTCTCTTATCTCCTCCGGGTTCAACCCTTTTCGAAGGGCGGGGCGAGCGGAGGAATGAACCGCCCACAGATTGCCGGTCTTATAGCAGAGCGACAGCTCCTCCCAGAGGGGCAAGAGCTCGGCTATGTTCTCCAGATCGGTCCCGGCTGCGGCGGCAAAGCCTGCCGGGCTCATTGCTACATCGTAGACCGCTATGCATTGGAGGGCCAGGAGAGACTCGGGGCTGAGGCACTCGACGAGCCTGGCCAGGGGATCGCCATCGGTTGGCAGACCTTTCATCAGAGCGCTGCGGATCTGCTCTAATTTAGACGGATCTCTCTCGTAGAGGGAATAGAGGTCCGACAGGGCATCGAATGCGATCTCGCCTTTGCGGTAGCCATCAGCTATCATTCTGTCCTGGAGCATGAACCTCAGGAAAGCTGCTCGGGAGAGCTGATCCAGTTTCCAGTTTCTGGCCAGACGGGGCAGAATGGAGGCATTCGCAGGAACCCGCGGGCAGGAGATGATCGCCCGGCTGGAATGGAGGCCTTTTGTCATCTGACAGAAAAGCTCGCCAAGATGCGGATCGGAGATCCTGCCCGTCTTCTCCTCAAGATCGAGGTCATCCCAGAATATGAGTATGCGGTTGGACCGGAGAAGCTCCATCAAGACCGCCAGCCTCTCATTAACCGGGAGCGATGAATCTAAGAGCCTATTTGTCTCCTCCAGTCCTTGATACTCTCCTGCCGCTGTCAGTTGCAAGCCTGCTGCTTCTATCAGTCGGGCAGAACTTATGGGGTTGTGGGCAGTGCCCCCCAGAGGAAGCACAAAGTAGCCTGAAGCGGCCAGCATTCTGGCCAGGCGATTGGCAAGAGCGCTCTTCCCTCTGCCGGGCTCTCCTGTTATGATCAGAGCGTTGACCGCACCCTGTCTCAAATCGGGATAGAGTCGAAGCAAATCTTTTCTTCTGTCAAGAAAACCCCTGGCATGTCCTTCCGTCATCCCATGCATTGGAGGAAGCTCTTGGTATCTTGTTTTTATCTCCTCTCTCTTCTTTTTGGGATCGAAGAGACCTGTTGGCTCTCTGACTGCATAAATAAAGGGATAGGCCTGTATCGCTCCCTTCTTCTCCTCTTTTTCTTCCAGGCCTTCTTTCGGCATCTTCTGCTCTGTGCCCCATACGGCTTCATCTGCAGATGCGCCCAGGGAAAGAGAGCGAACGATCTCCTGAGGGGCGACGGTACCATTCCAGGCTACAGCCATGAGCAGATCTTCTGCCAGCCTCTGGCAGAGAAGCTCCCTGGCAGGGTCAGGGCCATTCCCTTCCCCTCCGAGAATTATGCACTCAACCCCGCCACTCTTCAGAACGGGAGCTATCTCCTCTGCAGATCTCAGGTCAAGCTTGCCCGCAGGATCCATGAAGGCTAGCCTTGCCTCTCCCCCGGAGACTTCGCCGGACAGTTTTGCCTCGCCGGAAAGGTATACCAGATGAGGCTGAAAAGACTCAATGCTGCTTTTCAGCTCTTCGAAGGAGGCGGTCTCGCCCATCTCCAGGTGGATATCTAATCCCTGCACCGCCTTGAGAAGGGACAGCTCCTCCTCCTCAAAATGCTGCAGATTGGTGGAGAAAAAGAGCATTCTCAAGGGGCCTCTTCTCAGTTCAGTGGGCTGAGAGAGAAATGGTGCAGGAAGGGATGAGCTGGAGGGCCGACCACCTTCCATTGGCACGCGCAGGACGGCAAAATCCGGGGATGAGCCAACGGCCATATCCTCAAAACCCGGAAGGCGGAGAAGCTCCCAGGGGAGCAGCAGGATCTGGGGTATGCTCGATACCACAATCCGCCGTCCCCCAGATAGGATCTTCGGGCCCAGCTCCTGCCAGCCCGGCTGAAAAAATAGGCGGAAGATGCTCTCGCCCAGGAGATGAAGGTAGCTATTTTTCCCTTTTTTGCCGTTAGAAAAGAAAGACGCATACTGAGAGGATATCTCTCTGGCCTCCAGAGCCTCAACCGGGTTGAGCCGTCTGTTCATGACCACCTCCCCATCCACTGCTATTCTTATTTCAAAGGCCCTGGCGGCAGCAGTGCCCGTCTCCCAAACCTCAATGATAGTATCCTTTTGCATTCATGGATGATATGGCTGGATGCGATATATAATTTCTCAGCCTGCAGTTGGCTGCACAATATAAATCCGCATCAGGAGTTATCCTTTTCACGATTCCTTCTCCAATTGGTTTATCGAAAAACATGGGCGATCTGCAGATGATCGTAGCTCATGTTATTTTAGACGTGCATACGCTTAGAAATATTTTAATAGTATTAGGATTACCATAAATGCTCAGGGATTGGATAAAATAAGCAGATATTCAGATCGAATCGACTATGAGACGGCGCGATAGGATCGGAGAACTTTAATCAATTATGCGGTGGTTGAGATGATGACGATACTCTTGAAAGATCTGGGAATGAAATCAAAGAACGGCGAGAAGACAAAAGGAATGGGCTGGCGACCAGAGCTTCCGGACTTAAGAGACTATACCTTCCAGACAAAGGAGGTAGCAGATATCCTCGGCCCTCTTAAGCTTTCCAAAGTGGCGGTCTCCACCCTTCCCACATCGGTTGATCTCAAAAAATGGTTCCCTCCGATTGAGGATCAAGGCGACCTGGGCTCATGCACTGCAAACGCTGGCGTAGGAGTCTTTGAGTATTTCGAGCGAAGGGCATTCGGAGAGCATATCGATGCCTCGAGGCTTTTTCTCTATAAGGTGACGAGAAATTTGATGCAGGAGTCTGGAGATACTGGTGCTTACATCCGGACGACCATGGGAGCGATGGCACTATTTGGCGTCCCACCGGAGAGATACTGGCCATACGATATATCAAAGTTCGAAGAGGAGCCCTCAGCATTCCTCTTCGGTTTCGCGGACAATTACAAAGCTCTCAAGTATGTAAACCTCGATCCGCCCGGAACCACCCCCACCAAGCTTCTGTCTAACATCAAGACGAATATAGCAGCGGGAATTCCCTCAATATTCGGATTCACTGTTTACGATTCGATCAGCCAGGCTGGAAGCACCGGCAAGATCCCCTATCCCTGCAGCAATGAAAGCGTGCAAGGCGGCCATGCTATAATTGCAGTGGGCTATGATGACAAGATGAAGATCAAGAACAGCAATTGCGGTGCCGAGACCACCGGTGCTCTCATGATAAGAAACTCCTGGGGAGAGCTATGGGGCGACGAGGGATATGGATGGTTGCCATATGATTATGTTCTGACCGGACTGGCTGATGATTGGTGGACTCTCATAAAGGGATCATGGATTGAGACCGGGCAGTTTGAGTATGTATAATATAGAAAGATATTTCCCTTTTTAGCGCCTATTCTCAATGGTGATCCAATGAACGCGAGCTTGAACGTGGAGTTCACCTTATCGCTCGAATCGAATCCCACTACCGGTTATGTATGGGAGGCAACATTCGACAGAGCCTTTCTTGAGCTGAAGAAAAAGGAATTCAAAGAATCCGATGGAGAATCGGTTGGATCCGGCGGAATAGAGACATTAACCTTTGTCCCGATCAAGGCAGGAAGGACAGAGATAACCATGGTTCACAAGAGGCAGTGGGAGAATATCCCTCTGGAAAGAAGATCATTCCCAATCCAGATCACAGAGTGAAAGACAGCAGCAGAATCGCATCACAAAGGCGATCTCGAAATGGAAAGGTTCCGCTACGAAGACCGCCTTCGTAAGGATCATGCCCGTTTTGGGCGATCGGTTTAAATACAGTGAGCTTGAACGGAGTTCGGATTAATATTATCTCGGAGGATGTTTATTGGCTAGAAGATCGCAGAGAAAGGCTGATAGCAGAAAGGCCAAACAGTGGTATAAGGTTGTAAGTCCGGAGATGTTCGGAAGGGTTCCCTTTGGAGAGACGATCGCCAACGATCCCGAGAGGATTGTGGGAAGGATCATCGAGACCACCTTAGGAGACCTCACCAACAACTTCTCCAAGCAGAATACCAAGCTAAAGTTCAGAGTTGACCGTGTAGCCGGTGACTCGGCATATACGAAGTTCCTGGGCCATGAGATGACCACAGACTATGTGCGCTCTCTGGTCAAGAGAAGGACCTCTCGCATTGATTCCATCGTAGATGTAACCACTACCGACGGCTACACCGTCAGGATTAAGCCCAGCTGCTTTACAGTTAAAAGGGCACGGGCAAACCAGGTCAAGTGCATCAGAGATCTCTCAAAGAGCGTTGTTTTGGAGAGGTCGAAGAACCTGGACTTAAATCAGCTGATCCAGGATGTGGTGGGTGGAAAGGTCTCTCTGGACATTTATAAGGAAGCCAAGGTGATCTACCCCTTGAGAAGGGTAGAGGTACGAAAGACTGAGATCAGAACTGAGCCCGCATTGTCTATGCCTGAGCCAGCGGCACCAGCTGCTCCGCCGGCATCATCCTGAGGCTTATTGTGGCGAGATCCGTCTTGGATCGATGATTCAATCGGATCGAATCTGCATCAGCTTGGCGCCCCTCTTTTGCATTGCGGGAAGGGCGCTAGCCTGAGAATTTCTCGGTTATCAGTGTGGTCAGCTTAGCTTTTATTCCAATAGAGACATCTTCTATAGAAGAAGATATATTCCACTAAGAGATCATTCGTTTCATGAAGCTGGTCATCATATTGGCAATATGCCTTGCCCTTTTCTCGGCAGGGTGCATGGAGCAGGAAGACAGTGGCGGCGCAAAAGACAGCGCTGTAGGGACCTCTGAGCCAGTTGGACATGCTGACACTGATAGGATTATAGTGACCATTACCTCACCTGATGCCGGGCAGATCATCAAGGGTGATGAGGATATAAGCTTTGAAGGCTCTGCAAAAGGTGGCGAAGGAGATCTGAGCTACGAATGGAGCTCGAGCATTGATGGAAAGCTATCCACCAGCCGGTCCTTCAAGCAGAATCCAAGAGAGCTGGAAAAGGGTGGACATATCATCATTCTCAAGGCCATGGATGAGAGCGGCAAATCCGGACAGGGCAGCGTCCAGGTCGAGGTGATGTAGAGCTATCGTCCCAGGGGCTTTTCTAGAGCGCGGCCTCGGATAGGGATTCCCTGCAATGGCAGGATCTTTTTTCATCCAGCTTTTGGGCCGCCTGATAGATTATCTCCCGGACATCATGATGGCACTTTTTCACCTGCTCAGGGATATCGCTGGCGGAAAGGCTCTCCGATTCCCCCATTCCGGCGGCGGGATTGGTGATAATGCAGATAGAAGCATAGCACAGCTGAGCCTCCCTGGCCAGAGCTACCTCTGGATAGCCGGTCATACCCACTACATCCCCAAACTGGCGCATCATTCTGATCTGGGCAGGCGTCTCAAGATGGGGGCCTTCAGCGCAGACGTAGACTCCTTCCGAGGTCTCCAGATCAAGCGACTTCGCAGCTGCAAGAAGATGGCCTCGGAGATGAGGGCAGTAGGGTTCGCTCAGGTCTATATGCACCGCTCGGTCCTCATAGAATGTGTTGGACCGGCATTTGGTGAACTCGACAAAATCATAAGGGAAAAAGAAGCTTCCCACGGGCTGAGATGCCATACCTCCCACGCTATTGACCGATATGACCCATTGAGCGCCAATCTTCTTGGCGGCAGAGATGATGGCCCGGTAGTCTACCTTATGAGGCGGCAGGTGCCCTGTGCCATGGCGGGGGATGAAGGCGAGCCTCTGGCTCTTTATCCCGCTGCGAACGGCAGGGACGGGACCGTAAGCTGTATCCACCTCATCTGCTATCCCCTCCAGGGTGAAACCCACTCCGCCGATGACGGCGATTTCTGCATCCATGAGTTGAGCTGCTCTTCAAACTTAAACTACCTTTCTGTGGAATCTATACTGGGGGCATGAGTGGGGGCCGGAAGACGCCCTTCTCGGTTATCAGTGCAGAGACAAGCTCCAGAGGAGTGGCATCGAATGCCGGATTGTAGACGTTTATTCCCAGGGGGGCCAGGCGCACTCCGGCCAGGGTGCAGATCTCCTCAGGATCACGTTCCTCTATTGTGATATCCTCCTCGCCATAAATCCGGTCAAAGGTGGAGAGGGGTGCGGCCACATAAAAGGGAATCTTGTGGTGTTTGGCCAGGACGGCATGATTGTAGGTCCCGATCTTATTGAAGACCACATCCCTGGTGATGCGGTCTGCTCCCACAATTACCTTGTCGATCTTCCCTCTGCGCATCAGGCTGCCGGACATGCTCTCACAGATCAGGGTTACCGGGATTTTATCCTCTGCCAATTCCCAGGCGGTCAGGCGGGAGCCCTGGTGCAGAGGTCGGGTCTCGCAGGCGTAGACCTCTATTTTTTTTCCGGCTTCAACCGCGGAGCGCACAACTCCCAGAGCAGTTCCCCAGCCCACGCAGGCCAGCCTTCCGGCATTGCAGTGGGTGAGAATGATGTCCCCGTCCTCCAAGAGCTTTGCTCCGTTCTTTCCTATGGCCCGATTGACCCGGATGTCATCCTCGGCGATCCTTTCTGCCGATCTTAGCGCTGCCTCGCGAATCTCCTCCGTGTTCTCCCCCCCTCTGGCCGCCTGCAGGGCTCTGTCCACGCCCCAGGAGAGGTTTATCGCCGTGGGCCGTGAGTTCCGGATCATATCGGCGGCCATCTCCAGCTCGGCGATCATATCGAAAGCGTTGGTGGCATGGGATCTTTCTGCGGCCAGAGCGATGCTGTAGGCACCTGCGGCTCCAAGAGCAGGGGCGCCGCGGACGGAAAGAGACTTTATAGCGGCTACCAGTTGTCTTATGCTCTCGATCTTCAGGGGAACAAGCTTTAGAGGAAGCTGGGTCTGATCGATAAGCCAGAGGCCTTCATCCCACCAGATGGTCTTGGGCTCGGGTATGCACAAAGGAAGTTCACCAGATAGTAGATGCACATACTGGTATTATTATTTTTTGCTTGCTCCTGTGCAAGATCAGAGTGCTTTTCTCTCCTTAAAAGAATCAGTTCGCTATGAAACCCTCTTCTGCCGCAATCTTCTGTCCCTCTGGCCCCAGGATGAAATCGATGAATGCCCTGGCACCAGGAGTAGGGTCGCCGAATGTATAGAAGTAGAGGTTCCTTTTGAGCTCATAAAAATCCAGCTTGATGTTCTCATAGCTGGGCACGATGCCGTTGAAGGCTATCCCCTGGACGCCTCCCCCCAGATAATTGAATCCCAGGTAGCCTATGGCCCTATCGCTTCCGGAAATTGCCGTCTTGACCTCTGCTCCGCTGTAGGCCACGGTATCGACTCCAGGGCTTTCTGTCCCTATGTCCCTTATCACCGCTTCATTGAAGTCGTCTCTTGTGCCCGAGCCGTATTCTCTGGAAATAACATAGATATCCTTATCCGGTCCTTCCACCTCATTCCAGTTGGTGATCTCACCGGAATAGATCCTCATAACCTGATCCCTGCTCAGGTCCCGTACTCCTTCCTGGTATATCTCATCGCTTACGGCAATGCTGATGCCGTCCATGCCGATCTTGAACTCCTGGAAGCTGTCCCCGAACATCTGTTTTTCTTCCTCAGTTATAGCCCGCGAAGCCATGGCTATGTCGTACTTGCGCTCCACAATGCCTAAAATTCCCGCGCCGGTTCCACCTGCCGTGACACTGACCAAATAATCATTCTGCTCGAGATTGAAGACCTCTGCCGCAACCTCGGCCAGCGGCATCACTGTTGAGGATCCCATGATTGTGACATCTACTGGCAATGCCTCACAGGGCGAGAGGGATACAAATGAGAGACAAACCAGCAAGATTATAATTATTTTTGTAATTAACCCCACCACTCGAGAATTGTCCGGCCAGATATGTAAGCCTATCGTCATAGCTCAATCCGATCGATCCCGCATCATGTAATTAAATTAAGTCGACTGTATCTTGATTATATACCGAAACTGTAATCAACCAGATCATATATCAAAAATTTCATGAATTTGAGCCCATGGAACTCCTGGCCTGACAGCTTCTCTCGGTGGAGGCATTGAGTTGGATGCGGTAATAGAAGCCCATTCAATTCCTGCAGACGATGCAATAGAGGCATTGAAGGCAAACCCCGAAGGCGGACTGGGAAAGGACGAGGTTGCAGAAAGGTTGAGGATCTATGGGCAAAACAGCCTTCCCAAACCGAAGCCGACGAGCATTGCGGTCTATTTTCTCCGCCAATTTTATAGTCCCTTGATCTACATTCTCCTCCTGGCAGCCGCTATATCTCTCTTGCTTGGAGACTGGCAGGAGAGCATATTTATCATGATTGTGCTCCTGCTCAACTCAATCATTGGCACCATCCAGGAGTACTCAGCCGAGAAGAGCGCTGAAGCATTGAAGAATATGGTCCGAACCAAGACCCGGGTGATCCGGGATGGCGAGGAGTTCGAGATAGACTCCGAGGAGCTTGTTCCCGGCGATATAGTCCTCCTGGAGTCAGGAGGAAAGGTTCCAGCCGATATCAGACTGATAGAGGTCCAGGATCTGGTGGTGGACGAGTCTCTGCTCACCGGAGAGTCGATACCAGATGCCAAAGACCCCGATCTGATTCTCGATCGGAGAACCCCACTGGGCGATAGGGAGAACATGGCCTTTGCCGGCACCATTGTAGTATCTGGGAGGGGTAGAGGTGTCGTGGTCGCCACCGCCTCGAATACCGCAGTAGGTGGTCTGGCAGCGTCTCTGGCTGGCAAGCCCGAGACCAAGCCTCCTCTGATCCTGCGCATGGAGAAGTTCAACTCCAAAATCGCTCTGGGCGTGGCCGTGGCTGTGGCGGTGATCTTTGCGGTTGAGATCTACCGGGGAGAGCCAATTTATGATATCTTCCTGCAGTCGGTAGCTTTGGCGGTGGCCGCAGTGCCCGAGGGTCTGCCAGTGGCCATGACTGTGGCTCTGTCCATAGGCATGTCTCGCATGGCAAAGAGAAATGTCATCGTCCGCCGGCTGGTAGCGGTGGAGGCCCTGGGATCATGCAACTTCATCGCCTCGGACAAGACGGGAACCCTTACCGTCAACCAGCTCACTGTTACCAGAGCTGTCATTCCCGGCAGGGATAGCTGGAATGTGATCGATCTGGCGAAAAGCCCTCGGGAAGTGGCAGAGGAAGCAGCAGGGAGGATGGCAGCAGAAGGCCCGGTCGGGAGCCAGTCAGCCAGCCAGACATCTGCCCTGAAGGCCCTGGCCAGAGCCTCGGTTCTGGCAAATGAGGCCTTTTCCGGCTTCAGAGACGGTAGCTGGGACTACCACGGGGATGCAGTGGACGTGGCCCTGCTCATGATGGCCCAGGAGACTGGAGTCACTCAACAGGAGGAACAGAGCAATTATCCCAGGATCGCTCAGATACCCTTTGAATCCAAGCGCCAGTTCTCAGCCACCCTTCATCAGGGGCCGGATGGGAGGATTGCATTTGCCAAAGGCTCGCCAGAGAAGATCCTGAAGATGAGCAGCAGAATGGCCACTCCCGATGGCGAGATTCCTCTGGATCCACAGGGTGCAGATAAAGTGGCCGAGGCTCTGGCCACTGCAGGTTTCAGACTCCTGGCCCTGGCATATGGCAGGTTCCCAGAGAACCAGGAATTCGCCGAGAACCGGCTGGAAGGGCTCACATTTTTAGGATTGGTGGGGATGATCGATCCCCTCCGGCCGGAGGCCAAAGCGGCAGTGGAGGCATGCAAGAGCTCGGGCGTCCAGGTGGCAATGGTCACCGGAGATCATCCTGCAACCGCATTTGCCATTTCCAGGGAGCTGGGGCTGGCGGATAGCGTCGATCAGGTGGTCACGGGAATGGAGCTGAAGGATGCTGAGGCCAAAGGCCAGGAATCAGTCGATGCTCTTACCAGGAAGGGCCGGGTTTACGCCCGGGTTGAGCCCCAGCAGAAGGTGCTCATCACCAATTCTCTGGTGAGAAACGGAAAGCTGGTAGCTGTTACCGGTGACGGAGCCAACGATGCACCAGCGCTGCATGCTGCTCATGTGGGCGTGGCCATGGGCAAGGGCGGGACCGATGTGGCCAAGGAGAGCGCTGACCTCATCCTCACCGATGACAACTTCGCCTCCATAGTCTCGGGAATTGAGGAGGGGAGGATCGTCTACAATAACCTGCGAAAGGTGATCTTCTTTTCCATTTCCACCGGAGTGGCGGAGATCTTTCTCTTCATCTTAGCCCTGATCTTCAATATGCCCCTCCCTCTGCTTGCCGTTCAGCTCCTCTGGCTGAACCTGGTCACCAACGGTATTCAAGATGTGGCCCTGGCCTTCGAGCCTGCTGAGGGCGGTGAGATGAACCGGCCGCCGAGACCGGCGAACGAGGCGATTTTCAATCGTTTGATGGTGGAGAAGGTAGCACTGGTGGCAGTGGTTGTCGGCGGCCTGACCTATGCCATATTCCACTGGCAGATGTCCATGGGCCGGAGCATTGAGGAGGCGAGAAACATCGCTATGATCATGATGGTCCTCTTTGAGAATGCTGTGGTCTTCGCCAGCCGATCAGAGCTCAAGAGCGCTTTCAGCTCCAGTCCACTTAGAAATCCTCTGCTGGTGTTCGGCACCATAGCCGCCATTCTGATCCAGGTGGCTGCCATGTACACGCCAGGCCTATCCGATGTGCTGCAGATTCATCCCGTCTCTCTGTATCAGTGGGTGGAGCTGGTGGGAGTGGCCCTGGTGGCCTTTGCCGCCATTGAGCTGCATAAGCTCATACGCAGGAGGTTTCCGGTGATAGGTTAATCGCTCCCCTTCCCGAACTGCTCGTCCAGATGGTCCCGGATCTCCTGCACCGCCCCGGCCAGAGTCCTCTGGTTGTCGTATTCATCCAATATCTTCTCCAGATCCGGGCGAGGCTTATTGGAGAGCTGCCCGACCTCTTCCGTCAGCTGGGGCACTGCCCGAAGGATATTGTCCACAATGCTTACAGTGGCCTTTTTTGCTGTGCGGGAGAGAGGATTGAGGTCGATGGCTATAACCCTCTTTCCCATGGCCAGCAGGGCCTCGCAACGGTCGCCGTCCTCCAGGGGAATGAGCACCACATCGGCATCGTAGATTCCGCCCCGGGTGGCCAGGGCCCGGGCATGATCAAGGCCTGGCACCGAGATGTCCGGCCTCTCGCCCAGAACATCTTCCGCCCCCTTCTCCCTTAGCAGATCGGCGATCTTCTTCACCCTATCTTCGCTGCGGTGAAATAGGTTCACCTCCAGGGGGATATTGAGTGCTCTAGCCAGCGCCACCATCTCCTCTGCGACCAGAGCGGCCACATTGCCGTTGACCGAGATCGCCGGCCTCTGGGCTAAGAGGAGCAATGCCGCTCCCGCCCGGATCGCCGCTGCAGCGGAAGCCGTCGTCCTCTCACCCAGGAGATAGTCGAAGCACTCTCCTCTGCCCTGGGCGATCAGCCCCTGGGTGCTGGTATATCCTTTTTTCACTCCTTCTGCCACGCGCTCCCGCGCCACCAGGGAAGCATATCTGGGATGGGATTTGGGAATTTCAGTCAAGGTTAGCACCTCTTTGAGAGATGAAGGTAGTATAGACCTGGCCTGAGCCCTGGAGGGCCTCAATTCCACCAAAGGCATAGACCGCGTCTCCTAGCATGATCATGCTGGCCCTTCCGCCCTCCGCCTCCACCGCCTCTATCACATCCAGGGCCCAGCTGCTGGCAAGACCCGTCTCTATGGTGAAACGGCGGGAGAGCCGCATGAACTCCTCCAATGTGGGCTTTTTCAATAGATCCTTCAGGGCAGCCCGGCCAGCCTCATTTATGGATGACATGATGCCTTGGTCGGAGAGCACCTCCCGGGTGGAGATCGGGCCCCGGACCACGCAGTGAACCGGTTGTGGTGCAACGGGTATTCGGTCGATTCTGCCGATGCCAGGCGCTCCGGGCTCCAGACGGATCACCAGGCCGCCTGTGTTCTGGGCGATGACGTCCCCAAGGCCAGTGCGATTGACGACCTCTGCCGCATGGGCTACAGATGCCGTCTGATCGGCGGTGAGTCCCAGGTCGAAGTGATGGTTTAGGGCATAAGCGCAACCCAAGGCCCCCGCCCCGCTTGCTCCAAAACCGGAGCCAAAGGGCATATTCATATCGGTTTTCACCCGGACTGGGCTCCTGGCCAGCCGCTCGATGACGAACCTGGAGACGGGAGCATCTGTCACTCTGCCATTGAGAATGATCTCAGCATCCTCGATATCGGGAGAGGATTCTATGATGGTCGTGGCGCCGGGGGAAAGACACAGGCCGCAGCCGATAGAGCCGGACTGCAGAGGGTCTTCCTCACGCCTGGCCGCGAAAAAGCCGGTGATGTGGGATGGGACCCAGGCCCTGGTTGTAAAATGATTCGAATTGGGGGAATTCATAGAATCTCCGCCAGAGAGTCGATGACCCTTCTCGCAATCAGGCTCTTTTTCCCCTGGACCTCGCTATGGCTGCCGGACCGGCTCAAAATGAGCACCCGGTTATCATCTGTGCCCATGCCACCTCTGGAGACGTCATTGGCCACCACCAGGTCCAGCCCAGCGCCCTCCAGGGATGCACGAGCTCTGGCCAGGAGCTCCTCGTCGCCGGTATCGGTCTCGGCCTTGAACCCCACGATCTTCAGATCAGGGTAGGCTTCTCGCACCGTCTTGATTATCTTCCTGGTGGGCTTGAGCCGCAGATTCAATTCCAGGCCGGACTTGATCTTCTCCTCGCTCGGGTCGAGGGTGTAGTCCGCCACTGCCGCGGCGCTGATCAGGGCATCGCAGCCCTTCTTGAGCTCTGCCATGACCGCATCCAGCATATCGCTGGCGCTCTGGGCATAGACCTGGTGGACGGGCAAGTCCTGGATGAAGCGGTGGACCAGGGTTACATCTGCCCCCCGCCTTCGAGCCTCCAGGGCGAGGGCGACACCGGTCTTTCCAGAGGCCCGGTTGGTGAGAATTCTGATGGGGTCGATGGACTCGGCATTCGAGCCGCTGGTGATCAGGATCCTCTTCCCTTTAAGGTCGGCCGGGCCCAGCAGTCTTTCTACCTCCTGCACCACCCGCTGGTTATCGGCGAATTTGGCCTTGCCCTCCTCGATGCGCGGATCGATGAGGGCCACGCCCATTTCCCTCAGGATTTGCAGATTCCGTATGACTGCGGGATGGCGGTACATGGCCTCATGCATGGCAGGGACGACTGCCACGGGCTTGCCACTTCCGAGAGCCGTGGTGGCAAAGGTGGTCACCGGGGTGTCATCGATGCCATTGGCCATCTTGCCAATGGTGTTGGCGGTGGCCGGCGCGACCAGGAAGAGGTCTGCCTTTCCGCCCACGCCGCAGAACAAGACATGCTCCACCCGGCCAGTGATCTCGGTTATCACCGGATGGTTTGAGGCATACTCCAGGGCATAGGGATGCAGTATCTGTCCAGCGGCATGGCTCATGGCGCAATGAACCTCTGCCCCGCGGCGGATGAGGTCGCGAATGAGGTCTATCACCCGGACAGCAGCGATGCTGCCCGTCACTCCCACCACTATCGTCTTTCCGGATAGGGTCTCGCTCACCGAGGCTGAGATATCAGAGGGCATACTCATCCCTTTTGCACTTTGAGCTTTTAAAGGATGCCCGTTCCCTTGAAGGGGATTAAGCAAAAACCTTAATTAGCTATTCACCCGAGGGACTATGCCGTGCCGGGGTGGCCTAGCTGGTTAGGGCGCGAGACTCATAGGGTAATTGCGAAGAACGCGCCTGAGTCATCTCGAAGTCGCGGGCTCGAATCCCGCCCCCGGCACCTTATTACTAGCAACTTTGGAATAACATAGGGCTCATTTTATGGTAATATGGACGAATCCAAGAATGCCCATACTCCTCCAAGACTTCGACGTGGCTGCAATCTTAAAAGGGATAAGAACAACAAGGGAAAGCCCGGCCAAAAGGTCGGGCATAAAGCTGTGACCAACCATTAGCTATTGCGGATAGTCAAGATGATTGATGTCCGCATTGCGGTGATAGCACTTCTGGAGGGAACGAAACCACGTCAGTCCCCAGCCATCTACGCCAGTGAGTTCGCGATATCTTTATCAATATCATCATTGCACTCCCTCAGATTACTTTGTCAATAAGGCTTCACTGGCCAGCCATTTCTGCTTGACAGACTTGCGGACGTCCGTGTCTTTTGCGCTATTCATGAGTGCTACTTATGAAAGCTTAAAGAAACCAAGGAGGACGTGGAGAGCTTTGCTCGCCAGGTATCACACGAAGTCATAAGCCGGATATTCAAATTCGGCGTTGATCCTTGATTTTCCTATTGATGCTTCCATATATATATGATAATGGAATACAAGATCTGCGCCTGTGACAGTTTGGCTTGCGATCATGCAATGGTCCAAGCCGTAGCTGCAGAGATGGTGCAATCGAGGGAAAATGGCAAACTGCGAAGAGGTATCACCCAATGCGTATGCGATGGTAGCATCCATGAGGGCAATCGGGTATAATCTACCGATGGCCATCGCGGACATCATAGATAACAGCATCTCTGCCGAAGCCAAAAATATATGGATAGACTTTGACTGGGCGAACGGTGATCCTTGGATCAGAGTGAAGGACGATGGAAGAGGAATGACCGAGGATGAACTACGTGAGGCCATGCGCCTTTGCGGCAAGGGACCCGATGAGACAAGAGAGCCTGAGGACCTGGGAAGATTCGGGCTCGGTCTTAAGACAGCGTCATTCTCCCAGTGCAGGCTTCTCACCGTAAAGAGCAAGGTAAAAAATGGAACAACTTCGACGAGGTGCTGGGACCTTGACTTAATCGAAAAGACTAAGAAATGGCAATTGAGACTGTCCCCACCGGAAAATGCAGAACCTATGTTAGAGGACCTTGCAAATATGGAGAACGGAACGGTGGTCCTCTGGCAGCAGCTGGACAGAGTTATCGATAAACATGATGATATCACGGATGCAGAGACTGTTTTCAATAATAAGTTCATCGATGTAGCGAATCATATTGAGATGGTGTTTCACAGATACATGAGCGGCCCGGCAAAATTGAACATTTCCATTGGCAGGACGCCACTCAAACCTTGGGACCCTTATCTAACATCAAATCAGTTTACTCAGGAGCTATCGACTGAGAAGTATGAGGACGGCTCAGTAAAAATCATTCCGTATATTCTGCCACACGTATCAAAAAGAACGGCAACAGAGACCACGACAGGAGCTGGACCTAATGGCTGGAATGCCCAACAGGGATTCTACATATACAGAAATCGCCGAATGATTGTCTCCGGGGGCTACCTGAACTTCGACCTCAAGGCTGAGGAACACTACAAACTCGGCCGTATAATGGTCGATCTCAAGAACGACATGGACACGGATTGGCGAATAGATATCAAGAAGGCGGAGGCTATTCCGCCTGACAGGTTGAGGGCGGAACTGGAGAAAGTGGCCAGGGCAACCAGAGTAGAAGCAGTTAAAATATACAGAGCTAGAAGTGGAAGGACTGGAAAGCCTGGCCAAAAGAACGCTCAGCAGGTCTGGACTAAGAGAAGAAAGGGTGACAAGATCGTTTATGAGATCAACCGCGACAACGAATCTATAAAGCGGATCCTCGCAGAGCTTACTCCCCCAGACCCGTGGGTCAGGAAATTGTTCAGTACGATCGAACGCACAGTCCCTCACAGGGAGATCATCATTGACTCGTGCAACCAAGAAGACTGTCACGTCAATCTTCCTCCAGATATTTCTCGGCCAGACCGAGAGCTGATTGACATGTGCGTTCAGATCTATAAGGAAAAAAGAGCAATGGGAAGAACTCATGATGAGGCGAGTGGATACGTCTTGTTCATCGAACCATTCAACACGCATCCCGCATTCCAAGCAGCTTTAGACAAGATAGCAGAGGAGGAAGACACACGGACGAGATCCACGAAAAGATAATCGGCATGTCCCATGCCTATCTAAAGAACATAAACGTTACACCACAGGAAATTCGGATCTTCATAGGCATAATGAAACAAGCATTCTCCAATGAGGATCTAGATGAGGAATGGCTATTCAGACGACTTGAATCGATTCATTCGGTCAGAATCGGAACCGCTGACATACTCGATGACGCGATGGATCACATCGAATGGTTCAATCCTTCCACCGGAGAGGGACTCAAACGCAGGATCGACTGGCATTTCTGGATCCACTACAGCGACTACCTCACTTTAGCCAAGGGCTGGCCCAAGCGATTGATACAGAGCATTGACCAACTTTCGAACCAGATATTCTCAAGATTGGAGGACCCGGAGCGTACAGGCCCGTGGGACAGGCGAGGAATGGTGATGGGGAGTGTTCAATCAGGAAAGACCGCTAACTACACCGCATTAATTACGAAGGCCACAGATGCGGGATACAAACTTGTGATAGTTCTTGCAGGCGTGCATGACAGTCTTAGAAGCCAGACTCAGATGAGGTTAAATGAAGAGTTTCTGGGATATGATATGGACAAAGTGCAGAAGCTGACCGGAGGTGAGAAGAAGATAGGTGTGAGGACTATGTTTCAAGAGCACAATCCTGTCTATACTCTCACGAGTAGTAACCAAAAAGGTGATTTCAGTAAATCTGTCGCTAACCAGAGCGGGATCTTTCCAGACAAAAATGGCGCGCCCATCATACTTGTCATCAAGAAGAATGTTAGCATCTTGCGTAATTTAATTACATGGATTCAGTCGGTTGTAGGCCAGACTGATGCAAAGGGCAACAAAGTAATCAAGGATATTCCCCTACTTCTGATTGATGATGAGTGCGATTTTGCTTCCATTAATACCAAAGAGCCAGAGAGGGATGAGAATGACAAGATAATCGAAGAGTGGGATCCGACAACAACAAACAAGCTGATTCGGAAGTTCTTGAATATTTTTGAGAAGAAAGCATACGTTGGATACACTGCTACCCCTTATGCGAATGTGTTCATATACCACGATGATCCCCATCCGCGTTACGGCGAAGATCTTTTCCCAAAAAATTTTATAATCAGCCTTCCGCAGCCGAGTAACTACCTAGGACCTGAGAGTATTTTTGGCATTGACAGCGATCCAGACCAGGATATCGAAGCAATTGAACCATTGCCACTGGTACGGATCGTCAATGACCAATCGAATCAAATTCCTGAGGGCCATGACAAGAAATTGAAGGTCAGCAAACTGCCTGACAGCTTGACGCGAGCATTGAAATGTTTTTTGCTCACTTGTGCGGCAAGGAGGCTGCGATCAGACGGTGTGCCGCACAATTCAATGCTTGTGCATGTCACCAGATTCACGGCTGTTCAGGCACAAATCTCGATGCTTATCACCGAGGAACTAAATGGATTGGTCTCCAGGATCATGAGCAAGAATGACCTCTCGGATTTCCGAGAGATCTGGGAAAATGATTTCATTTCGACCTCTGCCAGAATGGCGGAGATGGGATTCAGTGATGCGACAGTCCATGAATGGTGCCAGATTGAGACGAGTCTTGGTTTTGTTGCCAGAGTAATGAAAGTGAAAACGATCAACGGGACTGTCAGAGATGTATTGGACTACAAAGAAGTCGAAGAGGCCGCAAACCACAGAAAAAAAATTGGTGAAGATGTGCCATGGGAAGAAAGAGGGCTAAATGTAATCGTCGTCGGTGGTGACAAGCTCTCAAGAGGATTGACTTTCGAAGGACTCACTGTTAGTTATTACCTGCGGGCGTCTGCACTTTATGACACGCTGATGCAGATGGGAAGGTGGTTCGGATACAGAGGAGGTTATTCAGATCTTTGTCGTATCTTCACTACCGATGAACTCATATCTTGGTATCGTCACATAGCTCTGGCCACGCAGGAGCTCCGGGAGGAAGTTGAATATATGTCGGAGTTGGGATTAACACCTAGCGAATTCGGTTTGAAGATTCGCAGCCATCCTGGACGTCTTGCTGTGACATCAATGGGAAAATCAAGGAGCAAGCAGAAGATATCCCTTTCATATAGTGGCAAGATTTCAGAAACGGTTGTGTTCGATCCAAATTATTCACAGATGAATCTGAGAGCTCTTGAGAGACTCATAAGAAATATTGGCCGGGAACCGGATGTAAGGTACGAAGCGAACTCACGGCTTCACTGGAAGGAAGTTCCCGTCGATATGGTACTCACCTTCTTGGCCACGTACAGAGCTCACGACATTTTTGGTAGAATCGTTGATCCAAAAAGAATCGCCGGATATATCGAGAAACAGAACTCTAAAAACGAACTTGTTGAATGGGATGTAGTAATCGTAAATAGAAGCAGCGGATCGTTGCGAAAATCTAATGAAACTCATAGTGTCTCTGTTGCAGGTTATGATATCAGGTGTGTGATAAGGAATCCAATCTTCTCGATAACCAACCAGAAGATATCCATAAAGAGACTCGTAAGCCCTCCAGATGAAGCTGTCGACTTATCAGAGGATGAGTTAAGGAAGGCACGAGAGTATGACATAACAGAGCGAAACAAAACTGTATCCGAAAAGGGTCTCCCATCCGGAATCGCTATTAGGCATGTTAGATCCAAGGAGAAAGGACTACTTCTTGTCTACCTTCCTACCGGAAAGGATGAATCCGGGAATTCCTACGGCAAAGGGGGTCAGGAGATCGTCGGTTGGGCTATCAGTTTCCCGGAAAGCGAAACCGCTGAACCCATAGAATACTGGGTAAATCCAGTCTACCAGAAGGAAGACGAGCACTATACGTGAGGTGCGGACAACATGCAGCATAACCTCAAGACGTACTGGCATGAATTGGAAGAACGCTATGCTGGAGACGAGGGTGTGTACAGGAGACTGGACCTTGAAAAGGAAACAGGAATTAGGATAGCTATTCTGAGTCCAGGTCGCACTCGGGCAATTCTCATTGAGATTCTGCCCGAAGATGCTAGCGCACTGATGCCACCACGCTGGCGGGGAATGGGATTCAAGATCATTTCTCTGGCAGGCCCAGAGCTGGATGCGAAGCATGTTTGCCTGTATGTCGAGAATCCGGAGCACCGATCAGTCTTCACGACCTTGAGTTCTGACATCATAAGGACCCTTGAATCATCCGATCTAACCTCTAGGATTAAGAATCTCCAGAACTGTTTTAACAGGTGGTCCAGATTCTTCGAGAGATGGGGTCAAGAGGGCTTGTCCGCCGAAAGACAACGTGGTCTATTCGGTGAACTCATGATTCTTGAGACACTGCTCAGAGCAGGATTGTCACCGCATGATGGAGTGTCTTCCTGGAAAGGCAGCTCAGGAGCTTATCAAGATTTTGTCCATCTGGGCGCAGCTCTTGAAGTGAAGACGACGATATTAAAGGAGCCCAGAAAGGTAACGATTAGCAGCGAGAAACAGCTTGATGATGCGGATCTTGAATCGCTCGCACTCATCGTTCTTACCCTGAATGAAGTGGAATCTGGCGGCATTTCTTTGCCCAATTCAGTTGTGACTGTAAGGCAGCTATTGGAGAACGATGGGAATGCGAGTAGCATTTTCGAGTCCAGCCTTATAGAAGCGGGCTACCTGGATTTTGATGCAGACAAATATTCAAAACAGTACACAATAAGGAGCACAGAGGTTTTCGACATTCGGAGCGGATTCCCACGCATAGTCTCCGTCCCCCCGGGGGTTGGTGACCTACGATACACTGTGACGATTTCTGCGTGCAAACCGTTTGAGAAGACTGTTGGAGAGATAATCAGGGAATTCGTTGGAGAGGGTGCAAATGAGCAAGATTGAAGACGGATCCAGACGTTTCCATTCTGATATCAGCTCAAAATCCCTTGTATTTGAACTGCTCAAGGAACATCAGTTCTTGGAGGATGTTGGCGAGATTCTGGTCGAAGCGGGAGAAATCGAGGATTGCACTCGATGTTCGTATCAGGCCAGAGGTCTCAAGGTCGACGGCTATTATTACGATTCCGACACAGGTCAACTGTATCTCATTGTGGCGCTCTGGAAGGATGAAATCGAGGAAGCGAAGGCGAAAGTCACGAAAAGAGAGATTGAAGATACTTTCAATCGATGTCTGAATTTCTTCAACCGAAGTCGTGCGAACCTACATGAAAAAATCGAGATTGCTAACGAAGCTCATGACCTGGCACGATTGATTCAAGAGTGCAGAAATGAGATAATCAGCACTACGATAATCCTGATAACGGATGGATTTGCAGAAAGACGTCCTGCCGAGTTCCAAACCATTGATGGGATTGACATAAAGAAAATTGTCTGGGATATGAGAAGGATTCTCGACTTCATTGAGAATGGCGAAATGGAGGCCATCACGGTCGACTTCGGAGAGGATGGCAAGGTGCCCTGCCTTTACGAAACCAATGGGTCCGGAGTCTACACGTCATACCTTGCATTCATTCCTGGTGACCTGCTGGCCGAGTTATATTCGCAATGGGGGACTCGATTGCTGGAGATGAATCTCCGCGTGTTTCTATCAGCTCGGGGGAAGGTGAATAGAGGAATCCGCGAGACCATCATCAAAGAACCCAGCATGTTCTGTGCATACAACAATGGAATAACTGTATCAGCACAAAGCGTCGACTTCGTGAAAGCTGACGAGCATTCGGGATACCTTCGCGGAGCGATTGATTTCCAGATAGTCAATGGTGGCCAGACAGTGGCATCTCTCTATCATGCAAAGAGAAGACAGAAAGCGGATCTTTCTGGCATTCTTGTACCGATGAAACTGATCAGCATTACTAAGGAAGAGGATATTAATACTCTTGTCCAGCGAATCAGCGAGTACTCAAACACGCAAAATAAGATCTCCCTATCAGATCTGGCGGCCAATGAAAAAACTCATCAGAAGCTGCATGAGCTGTCGAAGAATGTACAGGCCCCCGATCCCACAGGCGGCTCCCGTATTTCCCACTGGTTCTACGAGAGGGCGAGGGGGAGTTACGAGGAGACCAGACGGCTCGAGGCGAAGACCACTGCCAAAGAAAGAGCTTACGATGCGGCCTATCCTAAGAACCAGAGGTTCGATAAGGGTTTGTTTGGAAAAGTCTGGAATACATACTTGATGAAGCCTTATGTCGTATCGCTGGGTGCCCAGAAGAGTTTCGCAAAGTTTAATTCGTGGCTAAAAGAACAGGAACATGAACCCGAACCATTCTTCAGGCAGACAGTAGCTCTGCTGATCCTCTGGCGGGATGCCGAGAGAATTGTCAGAAAGCAAGAATTTGAAGGTTACAGACATAACATAATAACATACACATTAGCATGGTTGTTCGAGCTCGCGCAATCGAAGATAGATCTGGAAAAGATATGGCGCGAACAGAAATCCGAGAAAACAATATTGTTGGCGATAGAAGCGATGTGCCAGATCGTGAATACCCACATAAGAGACACTAACCTGAATGTCACGGAATGGTGCAAGAAAGAAGAGTGTTGGAAGACCCTGTTAGAAAAAGAGTACGTTCTGCCTGACGGAATCACTGCCTGCTTTATTGCTGAAGAAATTGAAGGTCCCAGATATGATTCGAATACTAATGATGAAGGTGATGCTGTCGAATTCTGCAGAGATAAGGGGTCCAAAGCTTGGTTCGAATTATCCATATGGGCGAAACAGCGGAACTTATTGACAGGGAAAGCTAGAAGACAGTGTTTCAATATGGGTAAGTTTCTTGACAGAGACCGAGAACCCTCACTGGCACTTTCCAATTCCTGCAGACAGGCTTGGCAGGGCGCTGAGCCACTGGGATGGACCTGGAAAGAGGGTAATCCGATTCATGAAGACGAGGCTAATAAGTCTCAAATAACTCTTTTGGCAAAATCTATTGACATTAATCAAATACTGGATTTAGCAGAAAAAGGTGATATAAATGCATTTGATATGCTACTCAAATTAATTTGGGATAAAGACGATTATACAAGGTGCATTGCAGCTAAAGGTCTAGGCAAATTTAGAGATGCCGCTGCGGTTGATGCACTGATCAATTCTCTTCTCAAAGATGAGTCATCCGCGATAAGGAAACAATCGGCATTATCTCTTGGTGGATTGGGAGATATTAGATCAAGACCATTTTTAATCGAAGCCCTGAAGGACGAAAATAGATCTGTTCGAAGGGCGGCATTTGAGTCACTCTCTAAAATCAAGGAACCTGAGAAAACACTTAATGTATAGCGATTATTGAAGTACGAAGCAAAACCTTATAGATTATATATAATAAATTAATTATTTAATTTATAATAATTGCATATTTTTTTTAATGAACATATATCACATCTTGGTTTTGATGACTTACAAATCGAAGCTGCAAAATCTATTAATGATAAAGTGAACTTCCTTGGTTCACCATACGAAATTAAATCAGCCATTATCGATTTAAATTCTTTGCTCTTCCTTGAGGAGTCCCTTATTTTCATGCCAAAAAGTCGACCAATTACACGCACAATATTTGTATCAAGTACTGCAATATTTTCATCATGTACAAAGCACAGTATAGCTGAACCGATATATGGTCCCACGCCAGGAAGTTCGGTGAGCTTTTCCAAATCCTTAGGAATAACACCGTCATATTTTTCCTGGATTTCTTTAGCCATTTTATATAATTGCACGGACCTCCAATTCAAGCCCAATTGATGAAGATCTTTAATTATGTCTTCTTGACTAGAGTTAGCAATTGATACAAAATTTGGATATTTATTTATGAAAGATTCATATATTGGTTTAACTTGATCTGCTCTTGTCCTGTGGAGCATAACTTCTGCTATTAGTATATTATAGCTATTATCGAGATTATTGCGCCATGGATAATTTCTTAAATTCTTTTTTCCCCATTTCAGGATATAATTCCATACCTTTCGAGTTGATTCCCTGTACCGATTTTCTTCACAAATCGATGGATTCAAAAACCCTCCAGCATTTGAAAAATTGAATGGGCTATTCTTTCAGCCATTAGAGGTGGCACAGCATTGCCTATCTGTCGATATTGTGATTTTCTTGAGCCCTCAAATTTATAGCTGTCCGGGAAGGATTGAATTCTGGCAGCCTCCCGAACGGTAAGCGATCTGGCCTGTTTTATGTCAGGATGTATAAAATAATGTCCATCTTGTGACAGATGAGCTAGTATACTGTGAGAATACTTGCGATCTGCTTCGACAACCTTGAATCTATCCTTGAATCCGCTTCTATTTTTATGCGTTTTAAGTTCTTCAGGCAACTCATTATATCTTATCCTACGATGCTCGTTATTCCATATCTCTATAGCCCGTCTGTAAATGGTCCTATCCCTCTCGTTATGGTTTCTAGCGTTGTGCTGAATAAGGATATCTTTATCCGATCTAATTTTAGCCTTTGTGAGGTATTCCGAAGGAGGACTTATGTAGTTTTGAGGTCCTTCGCGGCCTTCCCCTGGATGTAGAGGCGGAAGATCTTCGAGCAAACAAGAAACATTGTAGTCATGTTGTATGGGAGAAAATAATGGATATTGCAGATCATGACCCTTATCCCATCCCACTATGATAAGCCTTTGCCTATTCTGGAGGACAAAAAAGTTTTGGGCGTTTAGGAGATCATCTTTTACATTATATCCGTATTCATCTGCTTTAGTCTTGAAACTGCGTAAAATATCACCACGCTTTGCATCCTTCATTCCCGGGACGTTTTCGAAAACAAACATTTTTGGTTTAAAATATTTTAATAATTTTAAATAATACAAATATAGGTAATTTCTTGTATCATTTTCCATTCTCGCTGGATCACGACTCCGTCCTACTGGGGAAAATGCTTGACATGGTGGTCCGCCTATTATGAGATCTACATCTTTAATATTCAATCTCCGCTTGCATTTTTCGACTTCTCTTATAATTTTATTTTTTGTTATAGAAGTAAATTCTTCATTTATTATTCCACCTGATAGCTGCTCATATAGCTTTCCTTCTTTCAATAAATCGTCTCTTGATATCTCTCCTTTTAAATAGCTAAAATAAATATCTCTGTTTTTGTCCTTATTAAAAGAATGAAATAAAGATCTTGTTTCCAGGGTCTTTAAAGCATCTTTATCCTTATCGATATGAGATATGAATTGAAATCCTTTTCGAAAAAAACCCTCAGTTAATCCGCCCGCCCCCGAAAATAAGTCCAATACAGAGAATTCGTTGCTCGTCAAGATCATTTATCCTCAAGGCCATTAAAGACTATCCAATTATTTACCTTTTATCCTGAGTCTCAGCCGAATTGCATCGGGAGCATAGAGAGTCATGAATATCCCGGCCTTCAGGTGGGGATGAAGTGAAAACTCGCTCTTTTTGGCTCTTCGCTGAATTGTTTGGGGGCGAGGTCCGGCAGAGAATATAGCCTATGTTCCTCTGTGTCTCCATATGAAAAACTTAAAAAAACAAGATGCTGCGGATCAACCGCATCCCTCCTTCAAGTCTTTCTCCACCAAGTATCCTGCCTGACTGATGATCTTTATCATCTCGTCGATATCCATCATTCTTATGGGCGAAACAGAGCTGGGAATTTTTGGTTTGGTTTTCGTGACCTCTGACTCTTGATAATTTTCATGATTCATTAGTAGATGATAGATAATGCAGAGCACTTTTCTGGCAAGTGCAATGGCAGCGACATTCTTCTTTCCGCTCCTTTTATCGACCCGCATGAAGAATCTCTTGAGGTTAGAATTCTTCTTAGTCTTGGATATGGCTTTAGCAGCTTCTACCAGAATCCTTCGCATGTGCTTCGAGCCTCTCGTGCTTAATTTCCGCTCCCATCGCCTTGTTCTTGGGATACTATAAATTAATCGACAAGCGGCTCGAAGGTTAAGTCTTGACAATATCCGCATTAACTTGCCGTCTCTCTTATTGTCGAACAGCCACAAGATTTATATTCGTTGACTGCCGTAATACGGCAAATGCCGTAGTTCAGTATCGGTGGTTTGGAGTGGGAGACAGCCTGAAGAAAGGCTGACTTAATGCGATTAGATCCTTTTCTGTCAATGGAGTGGGGTCTATTAAGGAGCGCGATTCGATGGAAAATAATGACAAGATAGCGGAGATCAGGCATGATCACCGTCAATTGCCTGATATATTATATGCCATCTTTAAGATTATTTTCTCCTTGATATCGCTGAAATTTTTTTGCACCTCTGCAGTGGGAAGGGAAGAGACGACCGGCTACTGGATTTATAGAGCTGAAGAGCTCATGCACAACGATTCTATCGATGAAGTCATCTCTGCATGCGGCATGGCTCTAAAAAAAGAACCGTGGAACGATTCAATTCTCGTTCGCAAAGCCATGTATCTTAGCATCATTGGCATGGTGAATGAATCGGCAAAGACATATGAGAAAGCGCTGACCCTGCTGGATGAAAAGCTAAAAAAGAATGCAGGAGATGCTGAGGCCTGGCAATGGAAGGCCATTGTTCTAGCCAGCCTGAACAGAGAAGATGAGTCCGACCAGGCATATGAAAAGGCCCTGGAGATCTTCGACCATAGAATAGAGAATGACTCGCTGGATACCGACTCCTGGATAGGCAGAGCAGATGTGCTGCTCAACCTCGGCCGGTGGGATGAGGCCCATGAGTCATATAATAGAGTTACGGAGCTCAAACCTCTGGATTACAGCGTCTGGTGGAGGAAAGCAGAGGTCATTAGCGGCATAGGAGATATCAACGAGTCCGTGGAGGCCTACGATAAGGCCATCAGCCTGATACCAGCCTACGATGCTGCGGAGCGGGCACTGGCTTATGCTGCAAAGGCAGAAGACCTGGCATTTGCCGAACGATGGGAAGAGGCACTGGAGGCGGTCGATAAATCTCTGGAGCTGAGTCCCAAAAGCAGCGTGTGGTGGCATTTCAAGGCTTCTACTCTAATGGAGCTTGGTAGGAATGATGAAGCGCTGGCAGCCTTTGACGAGGTCCTCATGCAGAGTCCCGAGGATGCCGATAGCTGGCTGCGGAAGGCTGGCCTGCT